>NZ_JACLQS010000002.1:0-214421 GCF_016648815.1 Streptococcus sp. 9.1
CCGCCATAGCTCAGTTGGTAGTAGCGCATGACTGTTAATCATGATGTCGTAGGTTCGAGTCCTACTGGCGGAGTATAGATTTCATTGCTGGACGTTGGTCTAGCTTTTTTTGTTTTTATCACCTTTTATAGTGACATATATGTCGCTATTTTATTTCTTATTTATCTCTTATAATAGGTCTCGTAATTAATTTAATTACAAAAATTATATCTATTAATAGGAGGTTGAATGGAACAAGAAGTTTTTGTTCACGCATATGAGGTTGTTAGGCCGATTGTACTTAAGGCTAGTCGACAATATTTCATCCAACTTTGGGACCAAGCTGATATGGAGCAAGAAGCTATGATGACGCTTTATCAGCTTTTAGAAAAGTTTCCTGAATTAAAGTCTGATGATGATAAGTTACGGCGTTATTTTAAAACGAAATTTAGGAATAGACTTAATGATGAGGTTAGAAGGCAGGAGTCTGTAAAACGACAAGCCAATAGACAATGTTATATTGAAATTTCAGATATTGCTTTTTGTCTTCCGAATAAAGAGTTAGATGCTGTTGATAGGCTTGTTTATGATGAGCAGCTTAATGCTTTCCGTAATCAGTTGTCTTCGGAAGATGCTACTAAGTTAGACCGTTTGCTAGCTGGGGAGTGTTTTAGAGGTCGAAAAAAGATGATTCGAGAGTTAAAATTTTGGATGGTTGATTTTGATCCTTACAATGAAGATGATTAATCCTTAATATAGAACCTTGACTGGCAATATTGTTTAATATGAATAAAAAACACTTCGAAAGTAGATTCATCTTATCTATCTTTTGAAGTGTTTTTTATGTAATGAATTTATTTTACTGCTATAGGGTTTCCAATAAATCTTGGAAGTTCAATATTTTCTTTGATTAGAGCTTCTTGGTAAAGTTTTAAGAAGTCTGCATAGATATGAGTTTGTTGTCCATTTTTTGTAAAGATATCAATACGAAATACCAGTTGTCCAGAAGGAGTTGTGCTTAATCCAATGATATTTGGTGCTCCACAGATTTGAGGATAGTTTTCAATGTTTTCTTGATTTACTTCTTGGATGATGCTTGTCACCTTATTGATATCGGTTGACGGATAGACTGGGATATCAATTTGAGCTCTCATGTCTCCTCGAGATTTGTTGGATACAATTGTGATATTTCTGTTAGGTATAAAATGAAGAGTACCATCAAATCCTCGAATTTGAGTAGTGCGAATACCTACGGTTGAAACAAGGCCTGTAACGGGTCCTACTTCAACTGAGTCGCCGACTTCAAACTGGTTTTCTAACAAGATGAAAAAACCATTAACGACATCTGATAGGAAGCCTTGAGCTCCTAGACCAAGAGCAACTCCAGCAAGTCCTGCACCAGCAAGGAGGCTAGATACTGGAACCCCAAGGATACTAAGAAGCCAGTAAACAAGGAAAAAGTATAGCACGTAGTTCATGCAATTGTGTAGTAAACGTTCAATGGTTTTTTGTCGAGCAGGTGTTTGAATTGTCCAAGCTAGAGAGCGTCCGACTGTATGTTTAAAAAGGAAGTTGATAATCTTCTTACTAAGAAGAAAGATGATGAGAAGAATGAGGAGCTTAATCCCTTTTGTAATGAGTACCATTAGGGTCTCTTCAAAATTAAATTGTTGGATGTATCTTTGTAAAATATTCATAGCTTTAGTTTATCAAAAATTTGAAAAAGTAGCAGTTCCTAACGATTTTCTTGTGATTAAATTGGAGAAAAAAACTTTTAAAAGGCTTTGAAATATGGTAAACTAAACTGTATCTATAAAAAATTTTAAGGAGAATGACTACATGTCTGTATCATTTGAAAACACAGCCACTAACCGTGGTGTGGTGACATTCACTATCGGTCAAGATAAAATTCAACCAGCTTTAGATCAAGCGTTTAACAAGGTTAAAAAGAATTTGAACGCTCCAGGCTTCCGTAAAGGACACATGCCTCGTGCCGTATTTAACCAAAAATTTGGTGAAGAAGCTCTTTACGACGATGCTTTGAATGCAATTCTTCCAGCAGCTTATGAAGCAGCGATTGCTGAACTTGGTCTTGATGTTGTTGCACAACCAAAAATTGATGTAAAATCAATTGAAAAAGGTCAAGATTGGACACTTACTGCAGAAGTTGTTACAAAACCTGAAGTAAAACTTGGTGCATATAAAGATCTTGAAGTTTCAGTTGAAGCTTCTAAAGAAGTTACTGATGAAGAAGTTGATGCTAAGCTTGAAAACGAACGCAAAAACTTGGCTGAATTGGTTGTTAAAGAAGGTGCAGCTGAAAATGGCGACACTGTTGTTATCGACTTTGTTGGTTCAGTAGACGGTGTTGAATTTGATGGTGGTAAAGGTGAAAACCACTCTCTTGAACTTGGTTCAGGTCAATTTATCCCAGGTTTCGAAGACCAATTGGTTGGAGCAAAAGCTGGTGATGAAGTAGAAGTTAAAGTAACTTTCCCAGAAGACTATCAAGCTGCTGACCTTGCAGGTAAAGCTGCTGTATTTGTTACTAAAGTTAACGAAGTTAAAGCTAAAGAAGTTCCAGCTCTTGATGATGAGTTGGCTAAAGATCTTGACGATGAAGTTGAAACTCTTGACGAGTTGAAAGCTAAATACCGTAAGGAACTTGAAGCAGCTAAAGAAATCGCATTTGATGACGCTGTTGAAGGTGCTGCACTTGATTTGGCTGTTGAAAACGCTGAAATCGTTGAATTGCCAGCAGAAATGGTTGAAGACGAAGTTCACCGTGCTATGAACGAATTCATGGGTAACATGCAACGTCAAGGTATCTCTCCTGAAATGTACTTCCAAATCACTGGTACAACTCAAGAAGATCTTCACAAACAATATGAAGCTGACGCTGACAAACGTGTGAAAACTAACCTTGTTATCGAAGCTGTTGCTGCTGCTGAAGGATTCGACGCTACAGAAGAAGAAATCCAAAAAGAAATCAATGATCTTGCAGCTGAGTACAACATGGAAGTATCACAAGTTTCTGCACTTCTTTCACCTGAAATGCTTAAACACGATATCACTATGAAGAAAGCTGTTGAAGTTATCACAAGCACAGCAAAAGTTAAATAATATGACTAAAATCAAGTTTCTGTTGAGACTTGATTTTTTCTTCTATAAATGCTTTGACTATTGACTCTTTTTAGCGTAAAATAAAAGGTAGCGAAAAATTGATTGCTGAGCTATTTCTGATGGAAACTAGCTTGAGTAAGAATGAAGGAGAACCACTTTGGAACTAGACGTATTTGCTGGACAAGAAAAAAGTGAATTATCAATGATTGAAGTGGCCCGTGCTATCTTAGAAACACGTGGTCGTGATAATGAAATGTATTTCAATGATTTGGTCAATGAAATTCAAAATTACTTAGAAAAATCGGATGCTGATATCCGCAATGCTTTGCCATTCTTTTATTCAGATTTGAATACGGATGGAAGTTTCATTCCACTAGGTGATAACAAATGGGGCTTGCGTTCATGGTATGCAATTGATGAAATCGATGAAGAGGTCATCACATTGGAAGATACTGATGAAAATGCACCAAAACGTAAGAACAAGAAAGTTAATGCCTTCATGGATGGTGATGAAGATGCCATCGATTATAATGACGATGATCCAGAAGACGAAAACTTCACACCTGATTCTGATAGTCTTGAATATGACGACGATAGCGAAGATGATGAGAAAGCCGAAGTGGAATCTTATGACTCTGAGTTGAATGAAATTATTCCAGATGATGATTTGGATGATGTTGAGTTGTCAGAAGAAGATGATGACGATGACTATGAGGATGAGTCAAACGACTAAGTTTTCATTGACAAATGGTCTTGGATAGTTTAGACTATTTATCGGGCACCTCTTTTGAAGAGGTCATGATTAAGGCTCCCAGAGTGAAACTCTTGGGGGTCATTTTTGTTTTTAGTCATTTACTGGACTTGTCTAAGGTGAGGTACTTTGTACTGCTCCAATCAGGTACTAGGAAAGGGCTGTCGTGATTATTTGAGTGGGTAATCAATCTACTATCTGTAGTTGTTTTGAATAATATTATAAGGAGTTAACATGACAAAATATATTTTCGTCACTGGTGGTGTGGTATCTTCAATTGGTAAAGGGATTGTAGCTGCAAGTCTTGGACGTTTGCTTAAGAACCGTGGTCTTAAGGTTACGATTCAAAAATTCGATCCTTACATCAATATTGACCCAGGGACAATGAGTCCTTACCAACACGGTGAAGTTTATGTCACTGATGATGGTGCTGAAACTGACCTTGACCTTGGTCACTACGAACGTTTTATTGATATCAATCTTAATAAATACTCTAACGTGACTACTGGTAAGATTTACAGCGAAGTTTTGCGTAAGGAACGTAAAGGGGAGTATCTTGGTGCGACTGTTCAGGTGATTCCGCATATCACCGATGCTTTGAAAGACAAGATTAAGCGTGCAGCGACAACGACTGATTCAGATGTCATTATCACTGAAGTTGGTGGTACGGTTGGGGATATTGAAAGTCTTCCATTCCTTGAAGCTCTTCGTCAAATGAAGGCTGATGTGGGTTCTGATAATGTTATGTATATCCACACAACGCTTCTTCCTTATTTGAAGGCTGCTGGTGAAATGAAGACAAAACCAACGCAACACTCTGTTAAGGAATTGCGTGGTTTGGGTATCCAACCAAATATGTTGGTTATTCGTACAGAACAACCTGCTGGTCAAGGAATTAAGAATAAATTGGCTCAGTTCTGTGATGTTGCACCTGAGGCTGTTATCGAATCACTCGACGTGGAACATATCTATCAAGTGCCACTTAATATGCAGGCTCAAGGTATGGATCAAATCGTTTGTGATCATTTGAAACTAGATGCTCCAGCTGCAGATATGACAGAATGGTCTGCTATGGTTGATAAGGTACTTAATCTTAAGAAGACAACTAAGATTGCCCTTGTCGGTAAGTATGTGGAGCTTCACGATGCTTACTTGTCAGTGGTTGAAGCACTTAAACACTCTGGTTTGGCAAATGATACTGCTATTGATATTGACTGGGTCAATGCTAATGATTTGACTGCTGAAAATGTTGCCTCTCGTTTGGCTGATGCTGATGGTATTATTGTTCCTGGTGGTTTCGGTCAACGTGGTACTGAAGGTAAGATTCAAGCTATTCGTTATGCACGTGAAAATGATGTGCCAATGTTAGGTGTCTGTCTCGGTATGCAATTGACATGTATTGAGTTTGCTCGCCACGTTCTTCACTTGGATGGCGCTAATTCAGCTGAGCTTGATCCAAACACAAAATATCCAATTATCGATATTATGCGTGATCAAATTGACATTGAAGACATGGGTGGTACTCTTCGTCTTGGTCTTTACCCATGTAAGTTGAAACCAGGTTCTAAGGCAGCTGCCGCTTATGGCAACCAGGAAGTTGTTCAACGTCGTCACCGTCACCGTTATGAGTTTAATACCAAGTTCCGTGAACAGTTTGAGGCTGAAGGCTTTGTCTTCTCAGGTGTGTCACCAGATAATCGTTTGATGGAAGTGGTGGAGCTCCCAGACAAGAAATTCTTTGTGGCAGCACAATACCACCCAGAATACCATAGCCGTCCAAATCATGCGGAAGAACTTTACAGTGCCTTTGTGACAGCAGCGGTTGAAAATGCTAAATAATTATCTAAGACAGAGTGGGATAGCCTACTCTGTTTTTTATTGGCTCCTTTTATGCTAAAATAAAGGGAATAATAAGAAAGAACGAGGAAAACAAATGGCTAAATTCGGCTTTTTGTCAGTATTAGAAGAAGAACTGGATAAGCACCTGGACTATGATTTTGCGATGGACTGGGATAAAAAGAATCATGCTGTGGAAGTAACGTTCATCCTAGAAGCGCAAAACAGTAGTAATGTGGAGACTATTGATGCTAAGGGTGAAGTGTCTGATGAAGATGTCATTTTTGAGGATTACGTGCTCTTTTATAATCCAGCAAAATCACGTTTTGATGAAGAGGACTACCTAGTGACAATTCCATATGAACCTAAGAAAGGTCTATCTCGTGAGTTTTTGTCCTATTTTGCGGAGACCTTGAATGAGGTGGCAACAGAAGGATTGAGTGACTTGATGGATTTTCTATCTGATGATGGACCTGAGGAATTCGGTTTGGTTTGGGACAAAGAAGCTTTCGAAAAAGGGAAAGCTCAACTTGAAGAGAAGGAATTTTTTGCTTATCCAAGGTATTAAAGGGAGCGAAAAGGGATGGATACTTATTTAAAAGATCAGTTCGATTTTACAGGTGTTAAAGCTGCCTTACTCGTAGAGCAAAGTATTTTAGTCATTCTCAGAGATAATAAACCAGATATTCCTTGGCCAAATACATGGGAGTTGCCAGGTGGTGGAAGAGAAGGTCAAGAAACGCCTCTTGAATGTCTTCAACGTGAGGTCTGGGAGGAGCTGGGCTTGACTTTGAAAGAGGAATCTATTATTTGGTCGAAAATCTATCCTAGTATGTTGGATAAAGATAGGTCAGCTGTTTTTGTGGTTGGTCAAATTAGCCAAGAGCAGTATCGTGAGATTCGTTTTGGTGACGAGGGACAGGAATTTAAACTAATGCCTATAGAGGATTTTATAAAAGCAGAAGGAGTCATTCCCCAGTTGCAGGAACGAGTACGTGATTATGTGGAGAGGTATTAAATTATGAAGCGTGGTAAAAACATTAACATGTTTCTTATGGATGGTGAAGTAACGGGGAAAATCAAATGTACCTTATCCAATTGGACTGGTGTGATTTATAAAATTTCTCGAATTCAATTGGCTGATCTAAAATCACGTGATGAATTGAAACAAACTGGTATTTATTTCTTATTTGGACGTGATGAAGATAAACAAAAGAATGTTACTTACATTGGCCAGGCAACGAATAGGAAGAATGGTGAAGGGGTGCTTTTGCGTGTGCAGGAGCATACTCGTGATAGTCATGCAGATTATTTTAATGATGTCATAATTTTAACGACACAGAATAATTCCTTTGGCCCCACAGAGATTAGCTACTTGGAGAATAAATTTACTCAGTTAGCAAAAGAGTCAGGGCGTTACATTGTAAAAAATGGTAATGAGCCAAATCCTGGGAATGTGACGGAAGAAAAACAATCTGAACTGGATGAAGTAGTTGAAAATGTTTTAATGATTGTTGGGACATTGGGGTATCGAGTTTTTATTCCTATGACAACGAATGTAGATCAGCAAACTCGCAATGATGCAGAGCAGTATTTGTACTTGAAGAGAAAAATGAAGAAATCAAATCAAATTATTGAGGCGAAATGTGAGAGAACAACAGAAGGTTTTGTTGTTTTAGAAGGTAGTCAAGTTGAGATGATAGATTCACCAGCAATACCTACCAGCCTGAAGGAATTGCGTAAGGAATTAATCAAAGAAAATGTAATTAAAGATGGTATCTTACAAGAAAAACAGCTTTTCTCTAGTCCCTCTTATGCAGCAGCATTTGTCTTAGGAATGAATACGAACGGTCGAATGGATTGGAAAGATAAAGATGGCAAGACCTTAAAAGAATTAGAAGAAATGATATATTATTAAGGAGAAATAAATGGACAAATGGCAAGAATTAACGATTGAAGTTAATCGCGAGGTCGAAGAAGCGGCTTCTAATATTTTAATTGAGTCTGGGAGCCAAGGTGTGGCTATTGATGATAGTGCAGATTATTTGGAAAATGCGGACCGTTTTGGGGAACTTTATCCTGAGGTTGAGCAGGTAGAGACGGTTAAAATTACGGCTTATTATCCGGAATCAGCAGATATCGAGGCCATTACCAAGCAGGTTAATGAGCGTTTGGCTGAGTTAACGGATTTTGGTCTTGAAACAGGAGATATTCACTTGGCTACTCAAGAATTGGTTGAAGAGGATTGGGCTGAGAATTGGAAGAAGTACTATGAACCAGCTCGCATTACCCATGATTTGACTATCGTACCGTCATGGACGGATTATGAGGCATCAGTAGGTGAGAAGATTATCAAGCTAGATCCTGGTATGGCCTTTGGGACAGGAACACATCCAACGACTAAGATGAGCCTCTTTGCCTTGGAGCAGGTGCTTCGTGGTGGTGAGACGGTGATTGATGTGGGGACTGGTTCAGGAGTCCTCTCGATTGCTAGCTCTCTGCTTGGTGCCAAGGAAATCTACGCTTATGACCTTGATGATGTGGCGGTTCGAGTGGCACAGGAAAATATTGATATGAATCCTGATATGGAAAATATCCACGTTGCTGCGGGAGATCTTTTGAAGGGTGTGACGCAAGAAGCTGATGTTATCGTGGCTAATATTTTGGCGGACATTCTCATTCATCTGACAGAAGATGCCTACCGTTTGGTTAAGGATGAAGGTTACTTGATTATGTCAGGCATTATCTCTGAAAAATGGGATATGGTGCGTGAATCGGCTGAGAAAGCAGGTTTCTTCCTAGAAACTCACATGGTTCAGGGAGAGTGGAATGCTTGTGTCTTCAAGAAGACAGATGATATTTCAGGTGTGATTGGAGGCTAAATGCAACAGTATTTTATAAAGGGGAAGGTTGAAAATCCAGTAATCATCAAGGATAAGGATACTGTGAAGCATATGTTTAACGTTATGCGTTTGACAGAGGATGATCAGGTTGTCTTGGTTTTTGAAGATGGTATCAAGCGTCTTGCGCGTGTGACTGACCGTGAGAATCACGTCTTTGAAGTGATTGAAGATTTAACTGATAATGTCGAGATGCCTGTTTCTGTAACCATTGCCTCAGGTTTTCCCAAGGGAGATAAACTGGAGTTGGTGACACAAAAGGCAACAGAGCTTGGAGCTCAGGCTATTTGGGCCTTCCCTGCCGACTGGTCTGTGGTTAAGTGGTATGGTAAGAAGCTAGCCAAGAAGGAAGATAAACTTGCCAAGATTGGTCTAGGAGCTGCAGAACAATCTAAGCGTAATCGTGTTCCAGAAGTCAGATTGTTCGAGAAAAAAGGGGAATTTCTATCAGAATTAGATAATTTTGATAAGATTTTTATCGCCTATGAGGAAACAGCCAAAGCAGGTGAGTTGGCTACTCTAGCTCGTGAGTTGGCTCAGGTAGAGAGTGGTCAGAAAATTCTCTTTATCTTTGGACCAGAAGGTGGTATCTCTCCGTCTGAGATTGATGCCTTTGAAGAAGCTGGCGGTGTTAAAATTGGCCTTGGACCGCGCATTATGCGGACGGAAACCGCTCCTCTCTACGCTTTGAGTAGTGTCAGTTATGCCTTGGAATTGAATAAGTAAGAGAAAGTTGGCCTTGTTCCAACTTTTTTTGTATTTGACACTTTTAAGCTAAGATTGCATCGTGCCATTAGTTTTGTATGACAAATTGAGCATTTCTAAAAAAGTTGATAATCTTATTTAGATTTAATATAATTGTACTATCTTTATAAAAGGGGAAGATTTTTAATGAAAACGAATCGTTATGTGACTCAATCTGCTGTGGTTTTGGGCCTTTTTGCTCTCTTGACTGTGCCACAAGTCCTAGGTCATGCTGATGAGGCAACCGCACCAGTACCAACTACTTCAACTGAAACTGTGACAGATAGTGGGACTGTTGCCGTATCTGGACAAGGAACTTCGGGAACAGCTGTTCAAGGAGGAACAGAAACTGTTTCTACTACAGCAACAGCAGTAGCGACAAATGCGTCTGCAGAGCCATCAGCTAATACCTCAACGGCCCAAGCAAGTCAAGAAGCCAGTGCTGTTTTGACGAATGCCAATCAGGTGACACCGGCAGTGCCAGTACAGGCTGAAACTGTTACAGAGCCTGCTCATGAGGGGCAGACCGTTGATATGCAGATTTTGTCAACAACAGATCTTCATACCAACTTGGTTAACTATGATTATTATCAAGATAAGCCGTCTCAAACAGTTGGTTTGTCTAAAACTGCTGTTCTTATCAAAAAAGCCCGTGAAACTAATCCCAATACGGTCTTAGTGGACAGTGGGGATACGATTCAGGGAACTCCTTTTGGGACTTATAAGGCTTTGATTGACCCTGTTGCCCAAGGTGAGACTCACCCTATGTACAAGGCCTTTGAGATGCTGGGCTACGATGCCGAAACACTTGGAAACCACGAGTTTAACTATGGTCTAGAATTTTTGGATCGTATGGTTAAGGCTGCTAAGATTAACATTATCAATGCCAATGTGCGTAATGCTCAGACAGGTGACTACTATTACAACCCTTATAAGATTGTTAACAAGACCTTTACTGATACAGATGGCAAACAGGTAACGCTAAAAATCGGTATTACAGGTGTCCTTCCAACACAGATTTTGGTTTGGGATAAGGCCAACCTTGAAGGTAAGGTAACTGTGGATGATCCAATGGAGGCTGTTAAGGCTATCGTTCCTAAGATGAAGGCTGCAGGAGCTGACTTTATCCTTGTTGCTGCTCACTCTGGTATTGGTGACAATGAATACACTAAGAATGAGGAAAATGAAGGTTACCAAATTGCTGGTATCGAAGGTGTTGATGCTGTTGCGACAGGGCATTCTCATGCGGATTTCCCAAATGGAGATGGTACAAGTTTTTATGCGAAATACCCTGGTGTAGATGATGTCAATGGTCTCATCAATGGGAAACCTGTGGTTATGGCTGGTAAATTCGGAGATCATCTAGGCATCATGGATGTCAAATTGACTTACACGGATGGTAAATGGAAAGTTGTTAACAGTAAGGCCAAGCTTGAAAAGATTGATACTAAGTCAGATGTTGCGGACAAGGACTTAATTAATATGGCTGCTCATGACCATAATGGAACAATCAACTATGTTCGTAAGGAAGTTGGTGAGACTACTGCACCAATTACTAGCTATTTTGCTCAGGTTCAGGACGATCCATCTATTCAAATCGTTAATAATGCACAACTATGGTATGCTAAAAAACAAGTAGCGGGAACAGCAGATGCGAATCTTCCACTCCTCTCAGCTGCAGCACCTTTCAAGGCGGGGACTCGTGGGGATGCGACCTACTATACCGATATTCCAGCAGGACCATTAGCCATTAAGAATGTCGCGGACCTCTACCTCTACGACAATGTTACTGCCCTACTCAAGGTGACTGGTGCACAAATAAAAGAATGGTTGGAAATGTCTGCAGGACAGTTCAATCAAATTGATCCTAATAGCAAAGAGCCACAACAACTCATTAATAGTAGCTATCGCTCATACAATTACGATGTGATTGATGGGTTGACTTATAAGTTTGATTTGACACAACCTAACAAATACGATCGTGAAGGTAAGTTGGTTAACCCAGATGCTAGTCGTGTTCGTGACTTGACTTATCAAGGTAAACCCATTGATTTGAATCAGACTTTCCTTGTCGTGACTAACAACTATCGTGCGACTGGTAACTTCCCTGGTGTTAAGGATGCTGCAGAAAAACGTCTCCTCAATCTTGAGAATCGTCAGGCAATCATTGATTATATCGTTAGTGAGAAAACGATTAACCCAACGGCTGATGGAAATTGGAGTTTCGTTCCTAATATTACGAATGCAGATATCCGTTTTGCCTCATCTGACAATGCACGTGCCCACCTTGCTGGTCAGGATGCCATTAGTTATGTAGGACCATCAACACAAGCAGGATTTGCAGAGTACCGCTTTGTTGTTAAGGAAAAGGCAAATCAAGTTGAGGATACGACTAAGAAAGAATCTGAGAAGTCACCAAAAGGTGTTGAGATGGCAGACCAAACTAAGCATGTGAAACCAAATGCTACTGCAGTTGCTAGCATGGCTAAACCTGCTTCAGCTATCCAATTGTCAAACGCTCAAGTCGTTATCTTACCTCAAGATCAAGTGCAAGAAACTCAAGGTTCAAGTTCAGTTAAGGCCTTGCCAAACACTGGTTCAGACGAATCTATGTCAGCAACTTTAGCTGGTATGGTTCTTATGACCTTGGCTGGATTCTTTGGAATCAAAAAACACGAAAAAAATTAAGCAAAGGAAAAAGCCCCTGTCAGGGGCTTTTTTGCTGTAGTTTTAGCGTTGGTTAAAGTTCTTTTGTGCTTCTAGAATAATAGGTGCCAGACGTTCGATATCAGACTGTGTGCCACGAAGCTCAAAGTCTCCCAACATAGGGAAGCCAAAACGTTGACTGTATTGTTTGGCGGTTAGGCAGTACTGGTTATTGAAGTTACGGTTACCAGAACCGATGATACCAAAGCAACGTTTGTGGTTATCATGGGCTGCGATAAAATCTCCCAGTGGATTGGTTAGGATTTCGACATCTCCATTGTCCACGCCATTTCCACCTTCAAGGTAGGTTGGCAAGAGTGCGACAAAGGGTTCATCTACTTGGAAGGTTTCATGATTAAGCTCTTTAATATTGATTTGGCGACATTCAATCCCGTGGTTGAGGGATAGGTAGTCAGACATACGTTTGACAAAGCTTTGGGTATTGCCACTTAGACTAATATAAACGAGGGTAAGTTGAGACATAAGCGTCCTCTTTCTATCTATATCTTGTGTTTGCTCAATCATTCTAACACAAGATGTTGTGCTTTTCAAGTTAGCTCCTTGTGATTAAGAATTGCCTATCTAGCTCTTTTTCTTTACTTGTAAAAGTGATAAAATAAAGGTTATTATAAAGAAGCGAAGGAAGAAATCATGGCTAAAGATAAAAATGTAACAGGAGAAGAAATTTTAGACATTTGCTCGGCCTACATGTCAGCAGATGATTTGAAATTAGTTGAAAAAGCCTGGCATTATGCGACAGATGCTCATAGTGGGCAATCTCGTCAGTCAGGAGAACCTTATATTATTCACCCTATTCAAGTGGCAGGTATCCTGGCAGACCTTCATCTTGATGCAGTGACAGTAGCCTGTGGTTTCTTACACGATGTCGTTGAAGACACCGAAAAAACGCTCGATGATTTGGAAACGGATTTTGGTACGGATGTACGAAATATCGTAGACGGTGTTACTAAGCTTGGTAAGGTTGAGTACAAGTCCCACGAGGAGCAGTTGGCTGAAAACCACCGTAAGATGCTTATGGCCATGTCTAAGGATATCCGTGTCATCTTGGTTAAATTGGCCGACCGTTTACACAATATGCGTACCCTAAAGCATCTTCGCAAGGATAAGCAAGAGCGCATTTCTCGTGAAACCATGGAAATCTATGCTCCTTTGGCTCACCGTCTGGGTATCAGTCGTATCAAATGGGAATTGGAAGATATGTCCTTCCGTTACCTTAATGAGGTGGAATTCTACAAGATTTCTCACATGATGAAGGAAAAACGTCGTGAGCGTGAGGAACTTGTGGACGAGATTGTCGATAAAATTAAGACCTACACAGCTGAACAAGGACTTGTTGGTGATGTTTATGGTCGTCCAAAGCATATCTACTCTATTTATCGTAAGATGCGCGACAAGAAAAAGCGCTTCGATCAAATTTATGATTTGATTGCCATCCGTTGTGTTATGGAGACGCACAGTGATGTTTATGCCATGTTGGGATATATTCATGAGCTCTGGCGTCCGATGCCTGGCCGTTTCAAAGACTATATTGCCAATCCTAAATCCAATGGTTACCAGTCTATCCATACAACGGTTTATGGACCAAAAGGACCTATTGAAATCCAAATCCGTACCAAGGAAATGCACCAAGTTGCCGAATACGGGGTTGCAGCTCACTGGGCTTACAAGAAAGGGATTAAGGGCAAGGTAGATTCAAAAGAGTCCGCTTTGGGAATGAACTGGATTAAAGATCTTGTTGAACTTCAAGATGCCTCAAATGGTGATGCTATGGGATTTGTAGACTCTGTTAAAGAGGATATCTTCTCAGAGCGTATTTATGTCTTTACGCCAAATGGTGCTGTTCAGGAATTGCCTAAAGATTCAGGACCTATTGACTTTGCCTATGCTATCCATACCCAAGTTGGAGAGAAGGCTACAGGTGCTAAGGTTAATGGCCGTATGGTTCCCTTGACTGCCAAACTTAAGACAGGTGATGTGGTTGAGATTGTCACTAATGCCAATTCTTTTGGTCCTAGTCGTGACTGGATTAAGATGGTCAAGACAACCAAGGCCAGAAATAAAATTCGACAATTCTTTAAGAATCAGGATAAGGAAGCTTCTATCACCAAGGGTCGTGAGCTTTTGATTGCCTACTTCCAAGAGCATGGCTATATTGCCAATAAGTACCTAGACAAGAAACATATTGAGGAAATTCTCCCTCGTATGAGTGTGCGTAGTGAAGAGGCTCTCTATGCCGCTGTTGGCTTTGGCGAAATTAGTGCTGCTGCTGTTTTCAATCGTCTGACAGAAAAAGAACGCCGTGAGGAAGAGCGTGCTAAGGCAAAAGCTGAAGCTGAAGAGCTAATGAACGGTGGCGAGGTTAAGACTGAGAAGAAAGAAGTTCTTAAGGTTAAGAGTGAAAATGGCGTTATCATTCAAGGTGCTTCAGGTCTCCTCATGCGTATCGCTAAGTGCTGTAACCCAGTTCCTGGAGATGAGATTGAAGGTTACATTACCAAGGGTCGTGGTATCGCTATTCACCGTTCAGATTGTAATAATATCAAGAGTCAAGAAGGTTATGAACAACGTTTAATCGAAGTGGAGTGGGATGAACGTAATGCCAATAAATCTTATTTGGCAGAGATTGACATCTATGGCCTTAACCGTTCTGGTCTGTTGAATGATGTTCTTCAAATCTTGTCAAATACGACCAAGAGCATCGCTACGGTCAATGCGCAACCGACTAAGGACATGAAGTTTGCCAATATTCACGTTAGCTTTGAAATTGCAAACCTTATTGAATTGACCGGTCTAGTGGATAAGATTAAAATTATCCCAGACGTTTATAGCGTTAAACGTACAAATGGTTAAGGAGTTACTGCGATGAAGATTGTGATTCAGCGCGTGCAAAGTGCCTCTGTGGTTATTGAGGATTCTACGGTTGGTGCCATTAAACAGGGGCTCTTACTCTTGGTCGGAGTTGGTCCAGAGGATACCAAAGAGGACCTAGAGTATGCAGTTCGTAAGATTGTCAATATGCGTATTTTTTCAGATGAAGATGGCAAGATGAATCTTTCTGTTAAGGATATTGATGGCCAGATTTTGTCGATTTCTCAGTTTACGCTTTTTGCAGATACGAAAAAAGGGAATAGACCAGCATTTACGGGAGCTGCAAAGCCTGACATGGCTAGCCAGTTCTATGACGATTTCAACCAATCCTTGTCAGCTCATGTTCCTGTAGAAAGAGGACGCTTTGGTGCAGATATGCAGGTTAGTCTGGTCAATGACGGACCTGTGACCATTATTTTAGATACTAAAAATCGATAAACAAACCATTTCTCGCCTTGTGTGAGAGGTGGTTTTTTTTACTCTCATCGTATGGGCAATTTAGGTGCTCGATTTTCATTATTTGGGATTTATTTTTGTTATTTTAAGTAGGCTTAACCAAGTGAATATTTAATGAAATTAGAAAATGTTTTTCTCAAATTTCTGAAAAAATCTGACCATTCATGATGAAAAAATTACCGTTTACGAGGATTGCCGGAAATTCCCTTGTCTTACAAAAAAGATTAAGTTAACATTAGTTTCATAAGAAACACCAAGCGATTTTTATGAAACTAAAAAATAACTCGAGTTCACAGCATGCAAATACCAATAGTGATAATTTGAAACGCCGAGGTGATTTAAACTTTTTTTAGAGGGATAGAGAGATATGTCAAAGAAAGTAGCGTCAACTAAATTATTATCAGGGTTGTTTGTAGCCGGCGGTGTCCTAGGGATGAATCAGGTCGCCAAGGCAGATAGCATGGTCAGTTCAGAAGCAACAAAACCAGTCATTACAACTGAAGCAGATAACTTGGTGGTGGTACCAACGGAGGCAGTTGCTCCAGTTGCGACAACAGAAGTAGGTCCATCATCTGCCGCTGTTGCGACAGATACTGCAACAACAGCAACAGCTTCTACAATATTTTCACAAGCTGTGTCAGCAGAGAGTGCTAGCTCAGAAATGCTTGTAGCCAGTGAAGCACTAGATCCTGAGTCAGCTGCTGTGGAAACCATCACATCATCATCTGATAATGCTACTGAAGCAGGACGCCATTCAACTGCTCAAGTGACACCAGTTACAGAAGTGACAGAGCAAAACTTAAATGGTGATGCTTACTTGACAGATCCAGAAACAACAAAAGCTGCTTATAGCAAGACAGATGGTGATATTAACTATTCTGTTGTTGTGTCTAATCCAACAGCAGAAACTAAGACGATGACTGTCAACTTGACACTTCAACATGCTTCAGAGATCATCGGTCAAGATAACGTTGACCTTACGCTAGCGGCAGGAACCTCAGCTAAGGTTTCAAACTTGATAGTAGCGTCAGAGTGGTTGACAAACAATACAGGTTACTTGGTGACAATCAGTGTCAACGATAAATCAGGTAGTACTTTGTCAAGCAAGCGTGCTGGCTTGTCTGTTGAAGATGATTGGACAGTTTTCCCACGTTACGGTATCGTAGCAGGTTCGCCAACTAATCAAAACAGTATTCTTGTTAAAAATCTTGAAGCCTACCGTAAAGAGCTTGAGCTCATGAAGTCTATGAATATCAATTCATATTTCTTCTATGATGCTTATAATGAAGCTACAGATCCTTTCCCAGAGGGTGTCGATAGCTTTGTTCAAAAATGGAATACCTGGAGTCACACTCAAGTTGACACTAAGGCTGTTAAAGAATTGGTTGATCAAGTTCATAATTCAGGTGCTGTTGCCATGCTTTATAACATGATTTCAGCAGATTCAAATCCAAAGAATCCGGCCCTTCCACTTGCTGCTTTGGCTTATAACTTCTACGATAGCTTTGGTAAGAAGGGTGAACCGATGACTTACACTATCGGTGATAACCCAACTCAAGTTTACTATGATCCGGCGAATCCAGATTGGCAAAAATACATCGCAGGTGTCATGAAATCAGCTATGGATCGTATGGGATTCGATGGTTGGCAAGGTGATACAATTGGTGACAACCGTGTGACTGATTATGAGCACCGTAACAGTACAGACGAGGCTGACTCACACATGATGTCTGATTCATATGCGTCATTTATTAATGCCATGAAGGACCTCATCGGTGAAAAGTACTACATCACAATCAATGATGTTAATGGTGGTAATGATGATAAACTAGCCAAGGCACGTCAAGATGTTGTTTATAATGAGCTTTGGACAAATGGTGGTTCAGTTATTCCAGGACGTATGCAGGTTGCCTATGGTGATTTGAAAGCACGTATCGATATGGTACGCAATAAAACTGGTAAATCACTTATCGTTGGTGCCTACATGGAAGAACCAGGTATTGACTATACTGTTCCTGGCGGAAAAGCAACTAACGGTGCGGGTAAAGATGCCCTTGCTGGTAAACCATTGCAAGCTGACGCGACACTTCTCGTAGATGCGACAGTAGCTGCAGCCGGTGGCTATCACATGTCCATTGCAGCCCTTGCCAATGCTAATGCAGCCCTTAACGTTCTTCAAAGTGCCTATTACCCAACGCAATACCTCAGTGTAGCTAAGGACACTATTCGTAAGCTTTACAATTACCAACAGTTTATCACTGCTTATGAAAATCTTCTCCGTGGTGAGGGTGTGACAAACAGCACTCAGTCCGTATCTACCAAGAATGCTTCTGGTGAAATCCTTTCTAAAGATGCTCTTGGTGTGACAGGAGATCAAGTTTGGACATTTGCTAAATCAGGAAAAGGTTTCTCAACTGTTCAAATGATTAATATGATGGGCATCAATGCGGGCTGGCATAATGAAGAGGGTTATGCGGACAATAAAACACCGGACGCACAAGAAAATCTCACAGTTCGTCTTAGCCTAGCAGGTAAAACAGCTCAAGAAGCTGCTAAAATTGCCAATCAAGTCTATGTGACGTCACCAGATGATTGGGCAACTTCAAGCATGAAGAAGGCACAAGCAAGTCTTGAAACAGATGAAAATGGTCAACCAGTGCTTGTCATTTCAGTTCCTAAACTAACTCTTTGGAACATGCTCTATATCAAGGAAGACACAACAGCAACACCGGTAGAACCAGTTATCTTGAAACCAGTTACTAACCAAGCTGGTAAGAAAGCAGATAATACCGTAACATCTGAAGCAAGCTCAGAAACAGCTAAATCAGAAAATTCAACAGTAAACAAAGGTTCAGAGGCTCCAACTGATAAGAAACCATCTGTTGAAGCTCCTAAACTCGATGAAACAACTAAACCAGCACCATCAGTTGACGAGTTAGTAAACTCAGCAGCTGTTCCAGTGGCGATAGCTGTGTCAGAGACCGCACATGATAAGAAAGATGACAACTCAGTATCTAATACGGATCAAGGTACAGTAGCGTCAGATTCAATCACTACACCAGCTTCAGAGGCTACAAGCACAGCTGCCTCAACAGCCTCATCAGAAGTATCAGAAAGTGCAATAGTATCATCGGAAGCATCAGAAACTGAAAATAGTTCAGAAGCATCAACTTCAGAGTCAGAAATTCCAACGACGACAGCAATTTCAGAATCACATGCAGTAGTTGAACCAGTGGCTTCTTTGACAGAATCAGAGAGTCAAGCAAGCACTAGCCTTGTTTCAGAAACTACAAGCACAATTGTCTCAGTTGCTCCGTCAGAAGTATCAGAAAGCACAACAGTATCATCGAAGGTCTCAGAAACTGATATTATCTCAGAAGCATCAACTTCAGAGACTTCAGCATCTGAATCAGAGAATTCAATCAGCACAGTCGTTTCAGAATCAGAAGTAGTTGAAGAACCAGCTGTTTCATTGACAGAATCAGAAAGTCAAGTGAGCACTTCAGAAGTGACTTCGGCGATTTCAGAAACAGTAAGCACATCAGAGGAAGTCGTCCTTGATGGACTATCAGAAAACATCAATAGTTGGAATAGACTCTCTGTAGCTCCTCGCGTCTCAGAAACCTTACCAAGTACTTCTGAAACGATTACAGAAGCAGCATCACTCTTTAGCAACTATGCAAGATATTCAGAAACAGCAAGCTCAGAATCTCACTCTATGGTAGCAGCTTCTTCAGAAGTTTCTATTGAAAAATTAGCAGTATCTATCTTGAAAGATACTGAGGGTGGCTTGTACGATGCAACAACAATCAGAAATATTGTTGAGATGATTGATAGTATTACAACAAATGTCAGCTATACTCGCAGTAGCCGTCAAGACCTTGTCAATACAGCTTCGTCAGATAACACTTACAGTGGTAGTCAAGATCTTAACCTTGCAAGTAAGACAACGACGCAAGCAGGTGAAAAAGGAACAACTGAAGACCTTAAGGCTACAATTGCTAAAACAGCAAAATCTCACAAGTGGGGAGAACATGCTGTAGCCATCCTTACAGCTATTGTCCTTGCAGGTGCGGCAACCCTTGCAGCTCTCCGTAACTTCTTGATGTCAAAAAAAGTTGATAAATAATAAGAAGAACTCTTTGTGTAAACAAGGAGTTTTCTTTATACTGGCTGCTATTTTTTCTGAAAATTGTGATACAATAGAAATGGTTTGAATATTGTGTCAAAGGAGAGCCAATGATTACTGCAAATGATATCGTAAAGGCTAATGAAGTCTTAAAAAACGTGGTGGAACGCACACCACTAGATTTTGATCGCTACCTATCTGAAAAATACGGGGCGACCATTTATATTAAAAAAGAAAATATGCAAAAGGTACGCTCTTTCAAATTGCGTGGAGCCTACTATGCTATCCATCAATTGAGTGATGAGGACAAGGCGCGTGGTGTGGTTTGTGCATCAGCCGGAAACCATGCTCAGGGGGTTGCCTACACTTGTAACGAGATGAAGATTCCGGCAACCATCTTTATGCCAGTAACAACACCTCTCCAAAAAATTGGTCAAGTCCGTTTCTTTGGTGGCAAGTTTGTAACAATCAAATTGGTGGGAGATACCTTTGATGCTTCTGCTCAAGCAGCACAGGAATATACCAAGTCTGAAGGGATGACTTTCATTGATCCATTCGACGATTATAATGTCCAAGCAGGTCAAGGAACTGTTGCTTATGAAATTTATGAGCAGGCCCAAGAGGAAGGTGTTTCCTTTGATAGTATCTTGGTTCCAGTAGGTGGTGGTGGCCTTATCTCTGGTGTAGCTACCTATATCAAGGATGTAGCACCGTCTATGGAGGTTATTGGTGTTGAGGCTAGTGGTGCTCGTAGTATGCGTGCTGCCTTTGACCGTGGTTATCCTGTAAAACTTGAAGAAATTGATAAGTTTGCGGACGGGATTGCTGTTCAAAAGGTAGGTGTCAAGACCTATGAAGTCGCACGTAAATACGTTGACCGCCTCTTAGGAGTTGATGAAGGATTGATTTCAGAAACCCTAATTGATATGTACTCTAAGGTTGGTACCATTGCAGAACCCGCAGGTGCGGCATCAGTGGCAGCTTTGGAAGTGATCAAAGATGAGATTAAAGGAAAAACCATCGTCTGCATCATTTCAGGTGGTAACAATGACATCAACCGTATGCCAGAGATGGAAGAACGTGCGCTTATCTACGATGGTATCAAGCATTACTTTGTGGTTAACTTCCCACAACGTCCTGGTGCCCTTCGTGAATTTGTAAATGATATCTTGGGACCAAATGATGATATCACTCGTTTTGAGTACATCAAACGTGCTAATAAAGGAAAAGGTCCGGTTCTCATTGGTATAGCTCTTAGTGATAAGAACGACTATGATGGACTTCTCGAGCGTCTTTCGGCCTTTGACCCAAGTTATATCAACCTTCACGGTAACGAAACACTATACAATATGCTTGTCTGAGGACAGGTTCAGACAATGAAAAAAGAATCGACGAAGTCGGTTCTTTTCTACTTTGACTTAGCTATAAAGTGGTACTAATGCCTTATCTTCAAACTAAAACCCCAGTATTTCTACTGAGGTTTTCTTTATTCGATAATTAAGAGTCCATCTTTGATGGCGAATGGATTGTCTTTATTGATGCGGTCGTAGAACATGATACCGTTAGTATGGTCGATTTCATGTTGAACAACGATTGAGTTGTAACCACGGAGTTTAACACGTTGCTTTTCGCCCTCTTTGTTGAAGTATTCAACAGTTACTCGAGCATGACGAACCACGTAACCAGGAACATCGCGGTCAACTGAGAGGCATCCTTCGCCATCGCCCAAAGCAGCATCCTGAACAGAATGGGCAACTACTTTAGGGTTGTACATGATTTCTTGAAGACTATATGCTTCTTTTGGTGGATTACCCTCAGCGTCTTCAGGGTTTGGAACGAGAACAGCGATAATGCGTTTTGAAATATCTAATTGAGGGGCTGCAAGACCGACTCCCCCACGAAGCCCCATTTTTTCGGCAATAACAGGATCTTGTGAGTTACGAAGAAACTGCATCATTTTTTCGCCTAGGATAATGTCTTCGTCTGATAGTGGGAAGGTTACATCTTCAGCGACAGCACGCAAGGTTGGATTTCCTTCGCGAATGATATCATTCATATCAATCATATGGCTGGCGCGGATAATTTTGGTTTGAGCGTCCATTTGTTTACCTCTATTTTCTTTGATTTACTTGTTTATAACTATAGCACAAAAGGGTTGAAAATTAAACCATCAAGGATTAAAGTGAGGCTTTTTCTAATCGATAAAAGCCAGTTTTTCCAAGGTTTGTCTCTCTAAAATACGATAGGTTTTAAAGGCCTCTTTTTCGATAATTCCCTGGTCGATAAATTGTTTGATGACTCGCTGTACATGACGATAGCTAGTTCCAAAACGGGAAGCTAAAATAGATGGCGATAATTGAAAGATATTCTCTTCTTCACTATTCAAAATATGGGTGGCCAGACGCTCTTTGACAGAGTAGCTCGCATTCGTTGAAGCAGTGATACCTTGCTTATGCAGTGCCATAGCCAGGTTACGTCCAATTTGGTAGAGAAAAACAGGGTCTTTGAGGAGTTCTTCTTTATTATTTAATGGGAGCTGAACTGCTTGAACCTCTTCTAAAGCAATGACTGATGATCCTGCTGGTTGGTTGGTCATGAGTTCTACATCTCCCAATATCTGAGGCTGATTGAGCGTTTCTAGGATATGTTCTTTACCATTGAAGAGAGAACGAACAATTTTTACCTTTCCTGATAAAATGTAGGTCAGCTCAGTGATAGCTTGCCCTTGGGTACAAATATAATCGTTCTTTTGAAAGGTGACTTTCTGTAATTGGTTGAGGTAGGGGGGTGGAAAGACCTGGTCAAGTTGAGGTCTTATGGTATGATTACGCATACATCTCCTTTTTTAGGACCTAGGTCCTATTTTTTAAAGTCTCCTTAGATTATAATGAAAAAATAACTATTAGACAAGTAAGGAAAGGATGTTCTTATCCCTATATTATGACACGAATTTTAGAAAAAATGAGCCTGCTTGGGCTATCCTTGCTCTTGATTTCGGCCTTTTCGATTTCAACAGCGTTACCACCTATGTTGGACTACTATAGCCCAACCTTTTCTGCCGCGCAAGTGGAGCTTTTAGTATCTGTCCCTTCATTTTCCGTAGTCGCGATGCTCTTACTTAATTCATTTATTGACAAATGGCTAAGTGATAGACAGCTAATTGTGACTGGGCTGCTCTTACTTAGTAGTGCTGGGATTTTTCCTTTTTTTGTACAAGCCTATCCTCTTGTCTTACTGTCACGTATTGCTTTTGGAATGGGGATTGGTCTTATCAATGCTAAGGCGATTGCCATCATCAGTCAACGTTATCAAGGTAAAGAGCGAGTTCAGATGTTAGGTATTCGTGGCTCCATGGAGTTGATTGGTGGAGCTTCTTGTTCTCTTTTAGTTGGACAATTACTGAAAATTCATTGGACCTTTGCCTTTCTTATCTATGGTTTTGGTTTTGTGATTTTGATTATGTACCTCCTTTTTGTGCCATCGATGGAGCAGGTGGAGAAGAAGCAGATTACAAAAAGAAAACAAGTTCTGAACAAAAAAGACCTTGGTATGATTCTTGGCATGGCTCTTTTAGCAGGTTTTGTCATCTGTATCAATTCTTCGATTAGTTTGCGCGTGCCTCTGTTTCAAGTTGCTGGTAAGACTATTGAGAGTGGTCAATCAGCCTTAGTACTGAGTTTAGAGCAGGGAATTGGAATTGTAGCTGGACTGAGTTTCGCCTCGCTTATAGGACATTTTAAAAATCGTCTTTTGCTTATAGTGATGTTCTTGTTAGCGGTTTGTCTCTTTGGGATGTCAGTGGCTAGTAACTTACCGATTTTGATTTTATCTTCAGTTGGTGTTGGTTTCTTTTATAGTATTATTTTGACAATTATCTTTAACCGACTTTCTGAGTCTATTGCTAGAAGTCTGTTGAACAAGGCGACAGCCTATGTCCTCTTAGGCTGTAACCTAGGGTCAGCCATTTCCCCTTATGTTTTGAAATTGTTAGCACTCATATCTCCAAGTTTTAGTTGGATTTTTCTAGCTTATGCTATCGTAAGTTTCCTACTTTTCCTACTTTTCCTTGGATTCTTTCTGAATGCAAAAATGGCCAAAAAAGTCTAAGCTTCAAAAACTTAATCAGTGAAATCTTGCGATTGACAAAGATTAGTAGATGAGCTAAAATAGAGAGGTCGTAAAGACAAACCAACTCTTTCTTGGTTTTAGGAGAGCCAATCCTAAGACTCGGATGGAGCAAAAAAAGGAGAAAAAACATGGCAATCTCAAAAGAGAAAAAAAATGAAATCATTGCTCAATACGCACGTCACGAAGGTGACACTGGTTCAGTAGAGGTTCAAGTTGCTGTCCTTACTTGGGAAATCAACCACCTTAACGAACACATTAAACAACACAAAAAAGACCACGCTACTTACCGTGGTTTGATGAAAAAAATCGGTCACCGTCGTAACTTGTTGGCATACCTTCGCCGCACAGACGTTAACCGTTACCGTGAGTTGATCAGCTCACTCGGACTTCGTCGTTAATTCAAGATACAAGTGTCTAGGCCTTGTTCAATTGAATACACGAAAATGGAACTGCTCTATGATGGGGCAGTTTTTTTATTCGCTAGGATTTTAGCCTGAGTTCAAAACAGCTCTCTAGATGTAGAGGGCTGTTTTTCTGCATTCCTCTAAAAATTTCTTACGATGATTAATCTATAGAACAAAAAAAAACTCCAAAATTAATTCTGGAAGTTTTTTAACTTAAAATCTTTTTGATAACTGTTTGAAATTGAGGGAGTTGATGGATAGCAGTTCCGACAAGGATACCTAACATATTTAAGGTGATATCTCCCAAATCAAAGACTCCCAAATGTCCGAAGTACTGAATGGATTCGACGGAGAAAAGGGTAAGGAGACAAAGTAGGAGATTACTCAATCGTGAAGAAAAGAGGAGTCCCAGAGGAATGAACATTAAGAGGTTCATGATGGGAACGAAGTGGCTACCCCAGTATAATTCCCGAGCAAAGGAAAGGGGGTTAAGTGAGAGACCTTGGGTACCAATGTTTTTCAAGAAAAGTAGGTAGAAGAGAGCAAGAAAGTAAATGAAGTAGAGTAGGAGTAGTGTCTGTTTTTTCAGCTTTCTAGTAAGAAGTAGTTTCAAAAAAGCGTAGACAAAGTAACTCAGTAGGACAATAATGACTAGGTTGAGTAAGACTTGAAAGTAGGAGCCATAATGGGCGATGTAATGAACGTACTGTTCGAGATGCCCCCTATAAAACCAATAAGACAAGGCCAGTGAGAGGATTCCTAGTAAGATGTTACTCAATGTTTTTAATGTTTTTGCCACTTTGCTCCTCCATTTGCATATGATGAGTACACATTATATCAAAAAAACGTTTAAAGAAAGTTAAGAAACTGTAACGAAGTTTTGATAGAATAAAAGGATAAGGCAGAATCAAAGACTAAAAAAGGACTTTGAAACAGCAACTCTACTTTTGACTAACAATTTAATGATTTTTGTAAACAGGCTATGAAAGCTTATAAAATAATTAAATTTTAAAAATTAGGAGTCAGCACCTTGTTTCGAGATTATTAAAATGTTATTATATAGTAGTGAATTTTTAACATAAAAAGGAGTTCGTCTTATGAATAAAAAGGTTTTGGCGACAGCTGGAATTGCAGCACTTGCAGTTTCTGCTACAGTTGCTAAAGCTGATGAGGTAACGACAAACGATCAAGCCTCAACAACAGCATCAGTATCATCGACAGCTACACAAGCTGTCCCAACTCAAGCCCAAGTCGAAGCGGCTAGAGAACAAGCCAGCGCTGCAAATCAAGCAGTATCGCAACAAGAGTCAGTTGTTGCTAATCATGAAGTAGCTGCAAACCAGGCTCAAGCAAACCTAGCGACAGCAGATGCTAACTTGCAAAAGGCACAAACAGCAGCCGATGAAGCAAGTCCAGAAACTATTGCTGCCGCTCAAGGTCAAGTAACTACTGCTGAAAATGCAGCTAAGGAAGCTAAGTCAGCAGTCGAAACAGCTCAATCAGCAGAAAAAACTGCTAAAGATGCAGCAGACAAACAGCAAGCTGTCGTTAATACAGATCAAGCTAATGTCAATGCTAAAGCTACTGAAGTGGCTAATGCTCAAAAATCAGTAGATGCCGCTAAAGCAGCTCTTAATGGTTCTAGTGCTTCTGAGGCAGCTTCTAACCAAGCTAAAGCGCAATCAGCTTTTGATGCTGCAACAGCAGCTGAGAAAAAAGCTCAAGAAGAATTGGCAGCCGCTCAGGCAGCTGATAAAGAAAAAGCTACTGCTATTTCAGCTAAAGAAGGGCAATTGACTGCAGACCAAAATGCAGCAAACCAAGCTAAAGCAGCTTATGAGACTGCTCAAACAGTAGCTAATGAAAAGGCAGCCGCACTTGCAGCCGCTGAAGCAGCTAAGAAAAAAGCAGAATCTTCAACAACTTCAACAGCTAATGTTCGTCAAAAATTCTCAGTGTCACAAGAGTATGTCAATGCTCTTAAGATTCATGAGTCTAAAACAGCGACCGCAGCAGAAAAAGCTCAAGCTGAACAAGTCTTGAAGAACGTTAATAAACGTGATCGTGGTAACAATAGTTATCAAGATAATGAAGCGGATAAAAATGTTAAAATTAGTGATTTGAATAATCTTAGTGAAGCTCAAATTACAGATTTGTCATTGTATGCTTCAAGTTTGATTAACCAAATTCGTACAGCCTTTGGTACAACTCAAACATCTGTTTCAAAAGGTAGTGTTCTTGCGGCTGACCGTGTTTCAGATGGTTATGTAGCAGATAACTGGGGTTGGGAAGCTATTACCCATCAACGACATGATAGTGCCGCCCTTGACCGTGCTGGTAAGTCATTTAATAGTGTAAGTATTGGTGAAAACCTTAATACATGGCAAGGTTTGACAGGACCATTTACCCTTAACGACATTAAGAAATATGTCTATGAAGCTATGCTTGACTTCATGTTTAACGGTAATGAGTGGAACCATGCTCGTTCTATCTCTGGACTTACAGCAGATGGTGGTGAGTCTTACATTGGAACAGACATCAGTGTTGTTGCCGGTGCCTTTAACGTTCACGTAAACAATGTCAATAAAAATTCTATCGCTTCTGATAGTAGCTTTGACACAACTAAGATTGCTAACCCATATGAAGGTAACCAATCTCAATCATCTTCAAATGCAAATCTTGCTGCTGCAAAAGCAGCTTATGAAGCTGCTAAGCAAGCTAACGATCAAGCTCAAAGTGACTTGGCTAGCAAGAAAGCGGCTTCTGAGTCAGCAACTCTTAAGCTTAAGAATACTCAGTCAGAACTTGCAGCTCTTAAAGCGACTGCAAGCAAGTTGGCAGCTGCTCAGAATAACCTTTCTGAAAAACAAGCAGCCCTTGCAACTGCTAAATCAGAATTGGAAAAAGCTAACGCTGCAGTTGAAAACCTTAATGCTAACGCACAAGAAAAAGCAGCAGCCCTTAGCAAAGCTCAAGCAACTCTTGATGAAAAACAAGCAGAGCTTCAAACAGCTAAAGATAAACTTGCGACAAGTTCTGCAACCTTGCAACGTTTGACAAATGCATACAACGCTGCTAAGCAAGATACTGCTAAGAAACAAGTAGCATTGACACAAGCTAACCAAGCTTTGACTGATGCTAAGAACCGTGTAGCAGCTCTTACAAATGCTTCAGGTAACCTAGCTAAGGCTAAAGCAGAACGTGCGACAGCCTTTGCCAAATTTACTGCGGCGAAAGCAGCTCTTTCAACTGAACGTGCGAAACTTGTTGAATTGTCAGCTAAACGTGATAAATTAACGAGCGAGTACACGACTGTTCAAACAGCCTTCGATAACTACATGAAAGCTAAGGCAGACAAAGAGCTTCAAACACAATTGGCTAAAGAGTTTGCTAACATTACATCTAAAGGTCTTACACCAGTACCTGTTTACGATGTAGATGGTAAAGTTGTTGCTTTCACAACACAAGAAAAAGCAGCTCAACCTGCAACTCAAATTTCTGTAAATTATGGTCAAACCAAAGCTGAGAAACAAGCTCCTTTACAAGAAACAGACAGCTTGCCAGAAACAGGTGAGTCAACTGCAGCAGGATTCAGCCTTGTAGGTCTCTTTATGACCCTATTGGCCTTCCTTGGATTTGTTGACAGACGTACACGTCGTAACTAATCATTATAGACAAAAAAACGGCAACTGCCGTTTTTTTATATATCAGAGAATCTAAAAAAGTTAAGGTCGAAACCTTAACTTTTTCGTTTTTAACCCAAGAAACGTTTGAGGAATTCCTTGGTACGTTCTTCTTTAGGATTTTCAAAGATTTGTTCTGGACTACCTTGTTCAGCGATTACCCCTTTATCCATGAAGATGACACGGTCTGAAACGTCACGTGCAAACTCCATTTCATGGGTAACGATAATCATGGTCAAACCAGTTTCAGATAGCTCCTGCATAGTCTTGAGTACTTCCCCTACCATTTCTGGGTCAAGGGCTGAAGTTGGCTCGTCAAAGAGGATGGCTTCTGGATCAACAGAGAGGGCACGAGCAATCGCCACACGTTGTTTTTGTCCCCCTGAAAGTTGTTTTGGCTTAGCTTTCCAGTATTGTTCTCCCATACCAACTTTCTCCAAGTTAGCTTTGGCAATGCTTTCAGCTTCTTTACGATCACGTTTGAGAACGGTTGTTTGAGCTACGATAGCATTTTCCAAGACATTAAGGTTTTCAAAGAGGTTGAAAGATTGGAAAACCATACCGAGTCTTTCACGATAGGTCGTGAGGTCGTAACCTTTTTCAAGGACGTTGTCCCCGTGATAAAGGATTTCACCGCCGGAAGGTGATTCAAGAAGGTTAATAGAGCGAAGGAAAGTTGATTTCCCTGAACCTGAAGAACCAATAATTGAGATAACCTCACCCTTTTTGACGCTGAGGGAGATATCTTTGAGGACTTCATTTTTTCCGTATGATTTTTTGAGGTTTTTAATTTCTAAAATCGTCTCAGTCATTAGTGAACCCCTCCTTGTGTGTAAGTATCTTGATCCAAACGGCGTTCTACATAACGCAAGATGCGTGTCACTGTGAAGGTGAGGACAAAGTAGATTGCTGCGATAACAAAGAATGTTTGGAAGTATTGATAAGTTTGGCTTGCAACAGTGTTACCTGCGAAGTAAAGTTCCACAACAGAGATAACGTTCAAAACAGAGGTATCCTTGATATTGATAACGAACTCATTACCAGTAGCTGGCAAGATGTTACGGATAACCTGTGGAAGAACAATCTTACGCATGGTTTGACCATGGGTAAATCCAAGAGCAGTTGCAGCTTCAAATTGTCCTTTATCTACAGCGAAGATCCCACCACGAACGATTTCACTCATGTAGGCTCCGGTGTTGATAGAAACGATGAAGACAGCTGCTAGGGTACGGTCAATGTTGATACCAAAGGCCTGGGCAGTACCGTAGTAGATAACCATAGATTGTACAATCATTGGCGTACCACGGAAAACTTCGATATAGACATTAAGAACCCAACCGAAGAGTTTTTGGAGCAAAGCTACAAATTTATTAGCAGCTTTAGGAGCTGTGCGGTAAACACCAATCATAAGACCGATGAAAGTACCCACAACTGTACCAATAATTGAGATAAGAAGGGTAATTCCTGTACCACGTAAGAATTGTGGCCAGTTCTTAGCGATGATAGCGCTCATCTGACTAAAGAAGTTTCCTTTTTTAGCCTCATCAGTCTTATCTGCAGGTTGGATGGCAATGATGTGATCCATCAGTTTGACACGTTCCTCTTGGCTGATTCCAGCAAGGACCTTATTGACTTGTTCCATTTGCTGGCTGTCTCCTTTACGAAGACCGACGGCCAAGGACACGTCATCGTCTGAAACCTGGAAACCACCATCTTTAAGCGTAATCATCTTATATTTTGAGCTAGCTTCTTCGGCAGTTTTTGCTTCAGGACGCTCTGAAACATAACCATCGATGATACCAGATGCAAGGGCTTGGCGCATAGCACCGAAGTCTCCCATAGCTGTTTGTTTGCTGACGTCTGGGATTTGGTCAATCAAATTATAGAGATAAACCCCTTGTTGAGCTGTGATTTTAGCATCCTTGAAGTCTTTGAGACTCTTAGCGTTGGCATAATCACCATCAGAGCTAACAACCATAACAGGCTCACTTCGGTAGTAGCTATCTGAAAAGTCAATTTCTTGACGACGTTCAGCTGTTGGACTCATACCAGCGATAATCATATCGATCTTGCCGGAAGTGAGGGCAGGAATCAAACCTGTCCAAGCTGTTTTGACCACCAAGGGTTTCTTACCTTGGGCTTGAGCAATTTTTTTAGCGATTTGCACGTCATAACCGTTGGCATACTGTTTAGTACCTTCGATTGGAACGGCTCCGTTTGAGTCATCGTCCTGCGTCCAGTTGAAAGGTGCATAGGCAGCCTCCATACCGACACGGAGATACTCGTCTGCTTGAGCGCTTGATACCCCACCAAAAACGAGGAGGAGCGCTGCAAAGCAGGCTACAATAATTTTTTTCATTGAAACAATGTCTCCTATAAAAATGTCATACCTTACTATTTTACAGGAAATTAGGACTAATGACAATAAGCTGGGATTAGAAAAACAATCTCTATATCAAGATTGTCTTCAAATACAAGTTGTAATTTGATATAATGGGAAGGACAATTTGGAGCCCTGATCATTTTTGGTGTGATGGGGCTAGCATTTTAAAACGGAGATAATTATGCAAACGGCACAATTTATTATTGAATTATTAAAAGCAGTCTTTCTTGGGATTGTCGAAGGAATTACAGAGTGGCTACCTATTTCATCTACAGGTCACTTGATTTTGGTTAATGAATTCTTGAATTTGAGACAGAGTAAAGATTTCATTGATATGTTTAATATCGTAATCCAACTTGGTGCTATTCTTGCGGTTATGGTCATCTACTTTAAACGCTTGAATCCCTTCCAACCTGGTAAGACAGCACGTGAAGTGCAATTGACTTGGCAACTTTGGCTCAAGGTGGTCATTGCCTGTATTCCTTCAGCATTCTTCGGTCTACTTTTAGATGACTGGATGGAGGCCCATCTCAGTAATTTCTTTGTAGTAGCTATCATGTTGGTGGTCTACGGGATTGCCTTTATTTGGATTGAGGACCGCAATCGACGTGTAGAACCTAAGGTAACGGATTTGGCACGTATGTCTTACAAGACAGCTTTCTATATTGGTCTTTTCCAAGTCTTGAGTATCATTCCAGGGACAAGCCGTTCAGGTGCTACTATTCTTGGGGGTATCATCGTTGGTACTAGTCGTAGCGTAGCTGCTGACTTCACTTTCTTCCTTGGTATTCCAACCATGTTTGGTTACAGTGGCCTTAAGGCAGTTAAGTACTTCATTGATGGGAATTCTTTGACAGGTGGACAAGTAGCTATTCTCTTGGTAGCTAGTGTGACAGCCTTTGTTGTCAGCTTGTTCGTGATTCGCTTCTTGATGAATTACATTAAGAAACATGATTTTACAGTTTTCGGAAAATACCGTATCGTGCTTGGTATTATTGTGCTTCTCTATGGAGCTGTTAAACTTATTTTTGGATAATTACTTTTAAGTAAACTGAAAAGGACTTCAATTGGAGTCCTTTTTATCTGGTTTTGAAATCATTTGTGGATAAGTTTTCCAAAGATGAGATAAGCCAGCAACCATAGGACCAGTCCGCAAGTTAAGAAGCTAGCTAGGATTTTCAAGAAGTCCACGACATTGTGCAAGGGATACCATCCGGACAAACAGAGGATTGGAAGGATGGTAACACACATGATAGAGAAGTGGAGCAGTGATTGCTGTTTGAGCGATAAACGGTTATCGTCGTAAATGGGAGCAGTTGCTAGTATGATGGCGACAATTAGCCCCGTAAGAAAGGTAGATTTGTTTACTTGATGAGGTTGCCCCGACAAGTAGAGAAGGAGCGTCAATAAACTCGTTATTCCCCCAGCAATGCTAGCTCGTAGCCACCCTTTTTTGTAGGCAGTCATGGTTATCACCTCCACGTATAGGTTCACTTTTATTATACAACTTTCTGGGGGAGATGACAGGTATTAATGGGGAAATACAAGGTTTTGTTAGCATTGAGAAGTTTTTAGAAACCCTATCCTAAATAAGACGCAAACTTGCTCAGAAATTGCTATCTCTTGGCTTTTCTAGTATAATGAAATAACTACTCGTGCGAGGTTTTTTACATATGGAAATGAAACAAATAAGCGAGACAACTCTAAAAATCATGATTACCATGGAAGATCTTGAAGAACATGGTATGGAATTGAAAGATTTCTTGATTCCCCAGGAAAAAACAGAGGAATTTTTCTACACTGTCATGGATGAGTTGGACTTGCCTGATAACTTTAAAAATAGCGGGATGCTGAGCTTCCGTGTCACGCCACGCAAGGACCGTGTGGATGTCTTTGTGACTAAATCAGATCTTAAGGAAGACCTTGATTTCAACGATTTGTCAGATATGGACGACTACTCAGGGCTTTCTCCAGAAGAGTTCCTCAAGGCTCTTGAAGGTAACTTTATGGACAAGGGGGATATCGAAGCACACCATAAGCTCGAAGAACTTGAGAAGACCTTGGAAGAAGTTGATAAGGCTATGACAGAGCCTACCAAGGAAGTGGCTGAAGAAAATATTCGTGAAGACTATACCCACTATGTCTTGGCTTTCTCTGACTTTGATCAAGTAGTGACCTTTACACAAGGCTTGAAGGATGTACCTGTTGAAGGTTCTGAGCTTTATAAACTTGGGGATGTCTACTATATGACAATCCTTCTTTACTTGGCTGATGAGCCTGATTATTACGCGAACAATATGTATGCGCGTTTTCTTGAATATGCGAATGTGGCAGACCGAACACGTGCCTACCTGCAAGAGCATGCAACAATTTTGATGGAAGAGGACGCCTTACCGGTACTACAAGCAACGAAATGGAGCTAAGACATGCCTTGGACCATTAACTATATATTCGTTTTGATTGGGACCTTTTTGATCGCCATTGTGGCGACTCCTTTGGTACGCTCTTTGGCCTTACGTGTCGGAGCTGTTGACAATCCCAATGCAAGACGTATCAATAAAAAGCCAATGCCTAGTGCTGGTGGTCTAGCTATTTTGTTGGCCTTTGTACTAGCGACCTTGGTCTTTATGCCTATGATTATTCATAAGGATATCTGGCATGTTTCTTACATCAGGTACATTTTGCCGGTTGTTGTAGGAGGATCTGTCGTAGCTCTGACTGGTTTCATTGATGATATCTTGGAATTAAAGCCTCTACCTAAGATGCTTGGTATTGTCATTGGAGCTGTCATCGTTTGGGCATTTACAGACTTCCGATTTGATAGCTTTAAGATTCCATTTGGTGGTCCCATGATTCATTTTGGGCCGGTCTTGACCTTGATTTTAACGGTGTTATGGATTGCGGCCATCACCAATGCCATTAATCTGATTGATGGTTTGGATGGCTTAGTTGGAGGAGTTTCTATCATTTCCCTTATGACTATGGGGGTGATTTCTTATTTCTTCCTCTATGACACTGATATTTTCTTGACCATGACCATCTTTGTCTTGGTGGCTGCCATTATGGGATTTTTCCCTTACAATTATCATCCAGCGATTATCTATCTAGGTGATACAGGGGCGCTCTTTATTGGCTTTATGATTGGTGTCTTGTCATTGCAAGGGTTGAAAAATGCGACAGCGGTGGCTATTTTGTCACCTGTTATTATCCTTGGAGTGCCTATTGTTGACACAGTGGTGGCTATTGTCCGCCGTAAGTTGTCAGGGCGCCCAGCTATGGAAGCTGACAAGATGCATTTGCATCATCGTCTTCTAGCTATGGGCTTTACTCATCGTGGAGCGGTTCTAGTGGTCTATGCCATCGCTATCCTCTTTTCATTGATTGCCCTCTTGTTAAATGTTTCTAGCCGTCTTGGTGGTATTCTCTTGCTCTTGAGTTTACTTTTGGGAATGGAAATTCTGATTGAAGGGCTTGAGATTTGGGGCGTTGGTCGAACACCTCTCTTCAATTTCCTAAAATTTATCGGGAATAGTGATTATCGCCAAGCAACCATGTTAAAATGGAAGCAAGGGCGAAAAAATTAAACATTTGAAAAGCCAAGTAATGGCTTTTTTGTTATAATGATTCTAATTAAGGAAAATGGAAGTTCTCTTTTTATTTTCTAGAAAATAGCAAGACTATTTTCAAAAAAATAATGCAAATTAGCGAGCAAGTGCTCGCTGTATATATGAAAAAGGAGTATACAATGTCTGTACTTGAAATCAAAAATCTTCATGTTTCTGTTGAAGATAAAGAAATCTTGAAGGGTCTTAATTTGACTCTTAAAACTGGTGAGATTGCTGCTATCATGGGTCCTAACGGAACTGGTAAATCTACCCTCTCAGCTGCTATCATGGGTAACCCAAACTATGAAATCACAGAAGGGGACATCCTTTTTGATGGTGAAAGCATCCTTGACTTGGAAGTTGACGAACGTGCACGCCTAGGTCTTTTCCTTGCTATGCAATATCCAGCTGAAATCCCAGGGATCACAAACGCTGAGTTCATCCGTGCGGCTATGAACGCTGGTAAAGAAGATGACGAAAAGATTTCTGTTCTTGATTTCATCACTAAATTGGATGAAAAGATGGAATTGCTTGGTATGCGTGAAGAAATGGCTGAGCGTTACCTTAATGAAGGTTTCTCAGGTGGTGAGAAAAAACGTAACGAAATTCTTCAATTGCTTATGTTGGAACCTAAGTTTGCTCTTCTCGATGAGATTGACTCAGGTCTTGATATCGATGCCCTTAAAGTGGTTTCAAAAGGGGTTAACGCTATGCGTGGCGAAGGCTTCGGTGCTATGATTATCACTCACTACCAACGTCTCTTGAACTACATCACTCCAGATGTCGTACATGTAATGATGGAAGGTAAAGTGGTTCTTTCAGGCGGTCCTGAATTGGCTGCTCGTCTTGAGCAAGAAGGTTATGCGAAAATCGCTGAAGAGCTCGGTTACGAGTACCACGAAGAAGCGTAAGTCTGTTACTCGAAATAACTAGAAAAGGAGTAACCTATGTCAAAAGAATCTATTATCGCTTTTTCACAAGCAAAGGCAGAGCCACTTTGGTTGCAAGACCTTCGTCAAGCAGCCTTTGATAAGATTGAAAGTTTGGCTCTTCCAAAAATTGAGCGTGTTAAATTCCACCGTTGGAATCTCGGTGATGGAACGATTACTGAAAATGAACCATCAGCAAATGTGCCTGATTTTACAGCGCTTGGAAACAACCCTAAATTGGTCCAAGTAGGAACAAATACTGTACTTGAACAATTGCCAGCTGACTTGATTAGTCAAGGTGTGGTCTTCACAGACCTTACGACTGCTCTTGAGGAAATCCCAGAAGTCGTTGAAGCCTTCTTTGGTAAGGCTGTAGCCTATGACGAGGACAAATTGGCAGCTTATAACTATGCTTATTTCAATAGTGCAGCAGTACTCTATGTACCAGACAATGTTGAAATTGACTTGCCAGTTGAAAGTTATTTTTACCAAGATGGAACTTCAAATGTTCCATTTAACAAACACGTTTTGATTGTGGCTGGTAAAAACAGTAAATTGACTTACCTTGAGCGTTTTGAAACGCTAGGTGAAGCGACTGAAAAAGCTAGTGCCAACATTTCTGTGGAAGTTATTGCTCAAGACGGTGCACAAGTCAAGTTTGCGGCTATTGACCGTTTGGGTGAAAACGTCACAACTTATATTAGTCGTCGTGGTCGTATCGGTCGTGATGCCAGCATTGACTGGGCTCTCGGGATCATGAACGAGGGCAATGTTATTGCTGACTTTGATAGTGACTTGATTGGCAATGGAAGTCATGCCAACCTTAAGGTTATTGGTCTTTCATCAAGTCGTCAGGTTCAAGGGATTGATACTCGTGTGACGAACTATGGTAACAACTCTGTGGGACATATCCTACAACATGGTGTTATTTTGGAACGTGGTACTTTGACTTTCAATGGTATTGGTCACATTGTCAAAGGTGCTAAGGGTGCTGATGCACAACAAGAAAGCCGTGTGCTTATGCTTTCTGACAAGGCACGTTCAGACGCTAACCCAATTCTCTTGATTGACGAAAATGAAGTTACAGCAGGGCATGCTGCTTCAATCGGTCAGGTAGATCCAGAGGATATGTATTACCTCATGAGTCGTGGACTTGATCAAGACACTGCAGAACGTTTGGTTATTCGCGGTTTCTTGGGAGCAGTTATTACTGAAATCCCGGTTAAAGAAGTGCGCGATGAAATGATTTCTGTAACTGATACAAAACTAAACAAACGTTAGGAACTATCGACGCAGATAGTCTAACCTATGATATATCTAGATAGGGAGATAAGATGTCAGCTTTAGATGCCTATAAGATTCGACAAGATTTTGCCATTTTAGATCAGGTAGTTAATGATGAACCTTTGGTATACTTGGATAATGCAGCAACGACTCAGAAACCTCAAGTAGTCTTGGACACTCTCATGGCCTACTATCATGAGGACAATGCCAATGTTCACCGTGGTGTGCACACTTTGGCTGAGCGTGCAACAGCTGCTTACGAAGCTAGTCGTGAAAAGCTTCGTCAGTTTATCAATGCTAAATCAACCAAAGAGGTCCTCTTTACACGTGGAACGACAACTGGTCTTAACTGGGTTGGTCGTTTTGCAGAGCAGGTTCTTGAGCCAGGAGATGAGGTGGTTATTTCAATTATGGAACACCACTCAAATATCATTCCTTGGCAGGAAGCTTGTAAGAAGACGGGGGCAAAACTTGTTTATGCCTACTTGAAAGATGGCCAATTGGATATGGAAGATTTGGCTAACAAGATTACTGAAAAGACAAAATTTGTCAGTCTAGCTCAGGTCTCTAACGTTTTAGGCTGCATCAATCCTGTCAAAGAAATTGCCAAGCTTGCCCACCAAGTTGGTGCCTATATGGTGGTGGATGGTGCCCAATCGGCGCCCCACATGGCCATTGATGTTCAGGATTTGGATTGTGATTTCTTCACCCTTTCTGGACATAAGATGTTAGGCCCAACAGGGATTGGGGTTCTTTATGGCAAGGAAGAGATTCTTAACCAGATGAATCCTATTGAATTCGGTGGTGAGATGATTGATTTTGTTTACGAACAGGAAGCCACTTGGAAGGAATTGCCTTGGAAATTTGAGGCTGGTACACCTAACATTGCGGGGGCTATTGCTCTTGGTGCTGCTGTGGACTACCTCTCTGCTTTAGGTATGGAAAATATTCATGCTTACGAGCAAGAATTGGTAGACTATGTTTTGCCTAAGCTTCAAGCTATTGATGGTTTGACAGTCTACGGTCCAGAAGATCCTAGCCAGCATGCAGGTGTAATTGCCTTTAATATTGATGGGCTTCATCCTCATGATGTGGCGACAGCTCTTGATTATGAAGGAGTGGCAGTGCGTGCGGGTCACCACTGTGCTCAGCCTTTAATTAATCATTTAGGAATCTCATCAGCTGCCCGAGCAAGCTTCTATATTTATAATACTAAAGAGGATTGCGACAAGCTTGTAGAGGCAATTCTTGCGACGAAGGAGTTTTTCAATGGCACTCTCTAGACTAGATAGTTTATATATGGCTGTTGTGGCCGATCACTCTAAGAGCCCTCACCATCATGGTGTTCTACCTGATGTGGAGCAACTTCAACTGAATAATCCGACTTGTGGAGATGTTATCAATCTGTCAGTTAAATTTGATGGTGACGTGATTGAAGACATTGCCTTTGCTGGTGATGGTTGTACCATTTCTACAGCTTCATCAAGTATGATGACGGATGCAGTTATTGGAAAAACCAAGGCCGAGGCTTTGGAACTAGCGGAGATTTTCTCTCTTATGATCCAAGGGGATCATGAAGATGAAGATAAGCTAGGCGAAGCCAAGCTCTTGGCGGGGGTTTCTAAATTTCCACAACGTATCAAATGTGCAACACTCTCTTGGAATGCCCTTAAAAAAGCTATAGAGAGAAGCGAGCTTTAGGAAGTCAGGGAGCAGTTAGCCTCCTTGCCCAAGCAAAAAGGAAAACGAATCAAACCTTTAATAAAGGAAAATACTATGACTGAAACAAATGAAAAAGTAGAACCAAAACCCATTGATTTGGGGGAATATAAATACGGTTTCCATGACGATGTGACACCAGTCTTTTCAACAGGAAAAGGAATCAGTGAGGATGTGGTCCGTGCCATGTCTGCTGAAAAAGGGGAGCCTGAGTGGATGCTTGAATTCCGCTTGAAATCATTGGAAACCTTTAACAAAATGGCCATGCAAGAGTGGGGACCAGACCTTTCTGGCATTAACTTTGATGACTTGACATATTTCCAAAAAGCATCAGACAAACCTGCTCGTGACTGGGAGGATGTTCCTGAGAAAATCAAGGAAACTTTTGAACGTATTGGTATCCCAGAAGCAGAGCGTGCCTATCTTGCTGGAGCCTCAGCTCAGTATGAATCAGAAGTGGTTTACCACAACATGAAAGAAGAGTATGACAAGTTGGGTATTATCTTTACAGATACGGACTCAGCTCTTAAAGAGCATCCAGAGCTCTTCAAGAAGTACTTCTCAAAACTGGTTCCGCCAACAGACAATAAATTTGCGGCCCTTAACTCTGCCTTTTGGTCAGGTGGTACCTTTATTTATGTACCTAAAGGCGTCAAGGTGGATATTCCGCTTCAAACCTACTTCCGTATCAATAACGAAGCGACTGCTCAGTTTGAACGTACCCTTATCATCGTAGATGAAGGTGCCAGCGTTCACTATGTTGAAGGATGTACAGCGCCAACATACACAACGGCTAGCCTTCATGCGGCTATCGTTGAAATCTTTGCGCTTGATGGTGCCTACATGCGCTACTCAACTATCCAAAACTGGTCAGATAGCGTTTACAACTTGGTAACTAAACGTGCTACCGCTAAGAAAAATGCGACTGTTGAGTGGATTGATGGTAACCTTGGGGCCGAAGTCACTATGAAGTACCCATCTGTTTACCTTGATGGAGAAGGTGCGCGTGGTACCATGCTTTCAATTGCCTTCGCCAATGCGGGTCAACACCAAGATACAGGAGCTAAGATGATTCACAATGCACCGCATACATCATCATCTATTGTCTCTAAATCAATTGCTCGTAATGGTGGTAAGGTTGACTACCGTGGACAAGTCACATTCAACAAGGATTCTAAGAAATCGGTATCTCACATCGAATGTGATACCATCTTGATGGATGACTTGTCTAAATCAGACACTATCCCATTCAACGAAATCCACAACTCACAAGTTGCCCTTGAACACGAAGCTAAAGTTTCTAAGATTTCTGAAGAGCAACTCTACTACCTCATGAGCCGTGGACTCTCAGAACAAGAAGCAACAGAGATGATTGTTATGGGATTTGTGGAACCATTTACCAAAGAACTTCCAATGGAATATGCTGTTGAGCTTAACCGCTTGATTAGTTATGAAATGGAAGGATCAGTTGGGTAAAAACTCTGATAATCTAAAGGGACCAGATGGTCCTTTTTGTTTTGCTTGAAAAATCAGGAGATGGGCTATAGATAACTGTTAGGAACAGAGTACTTGCAAAGTGTAGAAAGCGTTTACAACTTTTATTTAAAAAGATATAATAGATTTGAATAGCAAGTAATGGAGGGGACTAATATGGGAGTGTATAACAGTGACTGGCTACTCAATCAAATTCGAGGAACAGCTAATGTGGTCAGTAAGGCTTTTAAATTTGAGACTTTAGACATTGATTTAGGTCAGGTGGAGGACGAGCAAGGTCACACGATTGATGGCAATGACTACATTGACGACTTGTTAATCCATGAACAGTATGATCAGGCAACTACCTTCATTCATAGTCAACTCAAGCGTTTGACGACTAATGACTATAATCTCCTTGTCAGCGTCTATATGGAGTATTTGGAGAATTTGCCGCCATTAATAAAAGAAAAACATCAGCTTGATAATCGCCAAATAATGGACTGGAAAGCTAAACTTTCCGAATTTTCATGGTAGTTTGATAGAGAGTGTGGAAGAGAAACGCCAAGCGTTTACGACTTTTCCACCCTCTTTTTTGTGTTATAATAGAGTCACTATGGATAAATTAATAAAAACAATTTCAGAATCAGGTTCTTTCCGCGCTTACGTTCTTGATAGCACTGAAACAGTTAGAACCGCACAAGAAAAACACAATACATTGTCATCATCAACAGTCGCTTTGGGGCGTACCCTTATTGCCAATCAAATCCTGGCTGCTAACCAAAAAGGTGAGAGCAAAATCACGGTTAAAGTTATCGGGAACAGCTCTTTTGGGCATATCATCTCTGTAGCCGATACCAAAGGACATGTTAAGGGCTACATCCAAAATCCAGGTGTGGACATCAAGAAAACAGCGACCGGTGAAGTCTTAGTCGGTCCTTTCATGGGACAAGGGCAGTTTGTTTCAATCATCGATTATGGAACTGGTAATCCTTACACGTCATCAACACCACTTATTTCTGGTGAAATCGGTGAAGACTTTGCCTACTATTTGACAGAATCTGAGCAAACGCCATCTGCTGTAGGTCTTAATGTACTTCTTGACGAAGAGGACAAGGTCAAGGTTGCTGGTGGCTTCATGCTTCAGGTCTTGCCAGGAGCTAGCGAGGAAGAAATCGCTCGTTACGAAAAACGCATCCAAGAGATGCCAGCCATTTCAACGCTTTTGGAGTCTGATGACCATATCGAAGCTCTCTTGAATGCCATTTATGGGGATGAACCTTTCAAACGTTTGTCTGAAGAGGAGCTTAGCTTTGAGTGTGATTGCTCACGTGAACGCTTTGAAAATGCCCTCTTGACACTTGGTAAGGATGAACTTCAAGCTATGAAAGACGAGGACCATGGTGCTGAAATCGTCTGCCAATTCTGCCAAACCAAGTATGAATTTTCAGAAGCTGACTTGGAGGAACTCATCAATGACTAAACTTAATTCGTCCTTCATGATTGGAAACGTAGAGATTCCTCATCGTACAGTATTAGCTCCGATGGCAGGTGTGACCAACTCGGCCTTCCGTACCATTGCCAAGGAATTTGGTGCTGGTCTTGTGGTTATGGAGATGATCTCTGAAAAAGGGCTCCTCTACAATAATGAGAAGACCCTCCACATGCTTCATATTGATGAGAATGAGCATCCAATGTCTATTCAGCTTTTCGGTGGTGATGCTGAGGGCTTGAAGCGTGCGGCTGACTTTATCCAGACCAATACCAAGGCTGATATCGTTGATATCAACATGGGTTGTCCGGTCAATAAGGTAGTCAAAAATGAAGCTGGTGCCAAGTGGCTCAAGGATCCAGACAAGATTTACCACATTGTCAAGGAAGTAACGTCAGTACTTGATATTCCTTTGACTGTTAAGATGCGTACGGGTTGGTCAAATAGTGATTTGGCTGTGGAAAACGCTCTTGCAGCTGAGTCTGCAGGTGTTTCTGCCCTTGCCATGCACGGCCGTACTCGTGAGCAAATGTACACAGGTCACTGTGATCACGAGACTTTGGCCCGTGTTGCTAAGGCTGTCACTAAGATTCCGTTTATCGGAAATGGCGATGTTCGTAGCGTTCAAGACGCTAAACTTATGATTGAAGAACTTGGTGTAGATGCCGTTATGGTTGGTCGTGCAGCCATGAATAATCCTTACATTTTCACGCAAATCAACCACTTCTTCGAAACAGGAGAGGAGTTGCCAGAACTTCCATTTGATAAGAAATTGGACATCGCCGAAGACCACCTCAAACGTTTGGTAGACCTTAAAGGTGAAAAGATTGCTGTCCGTGAATTCCGTGGTCTTGCACCACACTATCTTCGTGGAACAGCAGGAGCAGCTAAGGTTCGTGGCGAAGTCTCACGTGCCGAGTCTGTTGCTCAGGTTGAAGAAATCTTTGCAACTTTGCGATAACTCTATATCTGATAAAAACTTAACCAGCTTGGTTAGGTTTTTATTTTACTCTTATTCTTCCTTGATATTGATGACCGTGCACTGCCAATCTTTTTCTTGCTCTTCCCTTGCAAAATCTCTGTGTTTTCGATATAATTAACTGGTTAAGTAAATGGAGAAAGCAATGCTAGAACTAGAAGAACAAGTCAATCAATTGATTAATCAAATCGTGCTCAAGTCTGAAAATCAGCATGAGCTCCTTATTGGGCAGTGCCGTAGTCAAGTCAAATTGACTAATACTCAGGAACATATTCTCATGCTTTTGGCTGAGGGTCGCAAGACCAATTCGGAGTTGGCAAAGACCTTAAATGTCAGTCAGGCTGCTGTTACCAAGGCTGTTAAAACCTTGGTCAAAGAGGGTATGTTGGAGGCTAAGAAAGACAAGGATGATGGGCGCGTGACCTACTTTGTCTTGACACAAGAGGCTCAGCCTATTGCCCAGGAGCATGAGGAACACCACCAAGAGACCTTGGGGGTTTATCGGTCTGTATTGGATCAGTTTGATAATCAAGAGCGTCAGGTTATTGGACGTTTCTTGACAGAATTAGCAGAAAAAATTGAGGAATAAGATGCGCTATATTACAGTTGAAGGACTGAGCTTCCAGTATGATGCGGAGCCCGTTCTGGACAATATTCACTATCATTTGGATTCTGGGGAGTTTGTAACCCTGACTGGGGAAAATGGAGCTGCCAAGTCAACGCTTATCAAGGCTACCCTCGGAATTCTCAAGCCTAAGAAGGGAACTGTAACCATCTCTGAAACCAATAAAGATGGTAAAAAGCTTCGTATGGCCTATCTTCCCCAGCAAATTGCCAGCTTTAATGCAGGTTTTCCGAGCACGGTCTACGAGTTTGTGAAGTCTGGCCGTTATCCTCGTCAGGGGTGGTTTCGTCGTTTGACGAAGCACGACTTGGAACACGTTCAACGTGCCCTTGAGTCTGTAGGTATGTGGGAAAATCGTCACAAGCAAATTGGGCGTCTCTCAGGTGGCCAGAAGCAACGTGCTGTTATTGCTCGTATTTTTGCCTCAGATCCAGATATCTTTGTCTTGGATGAGCCAACAACGGGTATGGATGCAGGGACAGCTAATACTTTCTATGAACTCATGCACCACTCGGCTCACAAGCATGGCAAGTCGGTCTTGATGATTACCCACGACCCAGAGGAAGTCAAAGAGTACACAGACCGTAATATTCATCTGGTTCGTAATCAGAAATTGCCTTGGCGTTGTTTCAATGTTCATGAAAAGGATGGAGAGGAGCACAGACATGATTAGTGAATTATTAGCCTATGATTTTATGCAACGTGCTATTCTCGCCGTGATTGCTATCAGTATATTTTCTCCGATTTTGGGGCTCTTCTTAATTCTTCGTCGTCAGAGTCTGATGAGCGATACCTTGAGTCACGTGTCCCTAGCTGGGGTGGCTGTTGGGATTTTCTTGGGACAATCAACCACTTGGATGACCCTTGTGGTTGTGGTTATTGCCGCTTTGGTTTTGGAATATCTCAGGGTCAGTTACAAGCATTATATGGAGATTTCAACGGCTATCCTCATGTCAATGGGGTTGGCAGTGGCTCTTATTCTTAGTAACAAGGCGGGTAGCAGTAGCATGAGTCTGGATAGCTATCTTTTTGGTTCTATCATCACCATTAGCTCTGAACAGGTCTATGCCCTCTTTGTTATTGCGGCTATTGTACTGGTCTTGACCTTACTCTTTATTCGTCCTATGTATCTTTTAACCTTTGACGAGGACACCGCTCATGTGGATGGCTTGCCAGTTCGTCTCATGTCTCTCCTCTTCAATATTGTGACAGGGATAGCGATTGCCCTGATGATTCCAGCAGCAGGGTCACTTTTGGTTTCCACCATCATGATTCTTCCAGCAGCTATTGGTATGAAAATAGGTCAAACCTTTAAATCTGTCATTTTCTGGGCTATTGGTATTGGTTTGGTTGGCATGCTCTCTGGTATTTTTATTTCCTATTATTGGGAAACACCAGCTAGTGCCACTATTACCCTTATCTTTATCGCTTTCTTTGGTCTGGTATCAATCTTTGAACCTCTCTTAAAAGCAGAATAGATAATAGAAGAAAAGGGCTTGAGAAATCAAGCTCTTTTTGTGATATACTAAAGTGGTTTTTGAGAGAAGTTAAAATAAGAATGGTAGCTTTCTAGGCAGAAATGATGATTATATTTCTCTGGTGTCCACTATCATTGCAACAGTAACAAAAAGGAGAAAACATGGAAATCTTTCTAACGAGTATATCGGGAATCCTAGTCATTTTGGGTATGATTTTAGTGGGATTCGTAATGGGTGAAAAAGGCTGGTTTGACGACAAGTCACGTGGTCTTATAGCTAAGCTAGTCACTCAAATTGCCCTTCCTTGTTATATGCTCTATACGATTACACAGCGTTTCACAGCGGCAGATCTACTTAAAATGTTGCCGGAATTGCGTTTTCCTACACTTTCTATGGTGATCTTACTTGGGATTGCGACAGCGGTGGCTAGAATTTTTGCAGTGAAAAAGGAGCGTCGTGGTCTCTTTATTTCCATGTTTTTTAATTCGAATACCATTTTTGTGGGGCTCCCTATCAATCAAGCCCTCTTTGGCGATGCTAGTATCCCCTATGTTCTTATCTATTATATGTGCAATACGACCTTTTTCTGGACCTTGGGGACCTACCTCATCCAACGTGATGGGGAAGGAGACGCTGAATTTGATTTAAGAACAAGTCTGAAAAAAATCTTCTCCCCCCCTCTAATGGGCTTCATGTTAGGCCTTATTATTGTTATCCTCCATATTAAATTACCAAGCTTTTTAGCCAGTGACTTGCAGTATTTAGGTAGTTTGACGACTCCTCTATCTATGATTTTCATCGGTTTGTCAGTATCCAATGCAGGTGTCAAGCAGTTGGTTCTTAAAAAGGACCAGTTACTGATTTTGCTGGGACGCTTTGTGGTTGCTCCTCTCTTGATGGCTACCATCGTATATTGGGCGCCCCTCCCAACCTTGATGAAGCAAGTTTTTATCATACAGTCGGCTATGCCTGTCATGACCAATGCTCCAGTCGTTGCTAAACTATATGGGGCTGATAGTGATTACGCTGCTGTCATGGTTACTGAGACTACCCTTGCTACCATGATTGTAATTCCAATTTTGATGGTCCTTATGGCTTAAAAATAATCAAGTAACCCCGGTTTTTCTGGGGTTTTTTAAATTTGTAAAAAAATTCAAAAAAAGTTTACGAAAACGCTTTACAAATCGTAAAAAGATGCTATAATAATTACATAAGTTATGCAAACGTTTGCATCAAAACGTAGGAGGAAATGAAATGAATAAGCTAAAAGAAAAATTTGGCTTTGAGTTCTGGCAAAAATTCGGTAAAGCCCTCATGGTTGTTATCGCGGTTATGCCAGCAGCAGGTCTCATGATCTCACTCGGTAAAACAGTTGCCATGATTAATCCAAACATGGCACCGCTCGTTATTACTGGTGGATTTCTTGAGCAGATTGGTTGGGGGGTTATCGGTAACCTTCACATCTTGTTCGCCCTTGCCATTGGTGGTAGCTGGGCTAAGGAACGTGCAGGCGGTGCCTTTGCGGCAGGTCTTGCCTTTATCTTGATTAACCGTTTGACTGGTTCAATCTTTGGTGTTACTTCAGATATTCTTGCTGATAAGGCTGCTACAGTCCACACCATTTTTGGTCAATCAATCAAGGTATCTGATTACTTCATCAGTGTTTTGGAAGCTCCAGCCCTCAACATGGGTGTGTTCGTAGGTATCATCTCTGGTTTCATCGGAGCTACTGCCTTCAACAAATACTATAACTTCCGTAAATTGCCAGAAGCTTTGTCATTCTTCAATGGTAAACGCTTCGTACCATTCGTAGTTATTCTTCGTTCAGCTATCGCAGCTATCGTCCTTGCTATCGTATGGCCAGTTATCCAATCAGGAATCAACGGCTTCGGTATGTGGATTGCCAACTCAAAAGAAACTGCTCCAATCTTGGCACCGTTCTTGTTCGGTACTTTGGAACGTCTTCTCTTGCCATTTGGTCTCCACCACATGTTGACTATCCCAATTAACTACACTCAATTGGGTGGTACTTACCACGTATTGACTGGTGCCGCTAAAGGTACTGAAGTATTGGGTCAAGACCCACTCTGGCTTGCTTGGGTTACTGACCTTGCAAACCTTAAAGGTGCACACCCAGAACAATACAAACACCTTCTTGAATCTGTTACACCAGCCCGCTTTAAAGTTGGTCAAATGATCGGTTCATTCGGTATCTTGATGGGTATCGTCGTAGCCATCTACCGTAACGTCGATGATGATAAAAAACATCAATACAAAGGGATGTTGACTGCAACTGCACTTGCAACATTCTTGACAGGGGTAACAGAGCCAATCGAGTACATGTTCATGTTCGTGGCTACTCCACTTTACATCGTTTATGCTTTGGTACAAGGATGTGCCTTTGCCATGGCTGATATCGTTAACCTTCGTGTTCACTCATTCGGTTCTATCGAGTTCTTGACACGTACACCACTTGCTATTAACGCTGGTTTGGCGATGGATATCGTTAACTTCATTTGGGTAACTGTACTCTTTGGTGTTATCATGTTCTTCATCGCGAACTTCATGATTAAGAAATTTGACTACGCTACACCAGGACGTAACGGTAACTATGAGCAAGGTGATGATGCTCCATCAGAATCTGCTGGATCAGCAAGTGCTGGAACAAGCTCAGCAAGCTCACAAGTTATCAACATCATCAACCTTCTTGGTGGACGTGCTAACATCGTCGACGTTGACGCATGTATGACTCGTCTCCGTGTTACTGTTAAAGATGCTGATAAAGTCGGAACTGAAGAACAATGGAAAGCTGAAGGAGCTATGGGTCTTGTCATGAAAGGACAAGGGGTTCAAGCTATCTATGGTCCTAAAGCAGACGTATTGAAATCTGATATTCAAGACGTTCTTGATTCAGGTGAAGTTATTCCTGAAACACTTCCAAGTCAAATGACTGCTGTTCAAAAAGCAGAAGCTACCTTCAAAGGTGTGACTGACGAAGTACATTCAGTTGCTGATGGTCAAGTTATCAACATCGAAGATGTTAAAGACCCAGTATTCTCACAAAAAATGATGGGTGACGGTTTCGCTGTAGAACCAGAAAACGGTAAAATCGTTTCACCAGTAGCTGGTAAAGTGACAAGCATCTTCCCAACTAAACACGCTCTTGGTTTGGTAACAGACAATGGTCTTGAAGTTTTGGTTCACATCGGACTTGACACTGTTAGTCTTGAAGGTAAACCATTCGACGTTAAAGTTACTGAAGGTCAAACAGTTGCTGCAGGTGATCTCTTGGTTGAAGCGAACCTTGATGCTATCCGTGAAGCAGGTCGTGAAACATCTACAGTTGTTGTCTTTACAAATGTAGATGCAATCAAATCAGTTAAAGTAGAACATACAGGTAAATTGGCTGCTAACGCTCCAGTTGCAAAAGTAGAACTTTAATTTGCTAAACGATAAACAAGCAGACAGCCCTTGGGCTGTTTTGTTTGTAAATGACCCTATGTCATTTCTAGATGCAAGTCAGAAGAGGGATAAACTTATGAAATTTCTAACTTTAAATACCCACAGTTGGATGGAAGAAGATGCAGAAGGGAAATTCCAAACCTTAAAGGAACAGATTCTTAAAGCTCAGTATGATATTATTTGCTTCCAAGAAGTTAACCAAGAAATAGAGACTTCTGTTGTAGACACGGATGATTACTATCATGCACTTCCATCAGCAACACCAATCCACCAAGATCACTTTGTCCGTCTTCTTGTGGAAAAGTTGGCTGAAGAAGGTCTTCAATACCATTGGACTTGGGCTTATAATCACATTGGTTATGATCACCTTAATGAAGGGGTTGCCGTCTTGTCACGTCAACCATTGACAGCTAGCGAAATCTTGGTTTCAGATGTTGATGATCCAACTGACTACCATACACGCCGTGTAGCAGTTGCTGAAACCACTGTAGATGGCCGAGAAGTGGCTGTTGCTAGTGTTCACCTTTCATGGTGGGACAAAGGTTTCCAAGAAGAGTGGGTACGTATTGAGGAACGTTTCAAAGCTATTGGAAAACCACTCATCCTAGCAGGTGACTTTAACAACCCAGCAGGTCGCGAAGGTTATCAAGCCATTTTGGCTAGCCCACTCAATCTTCAAGATAGTTTTGAAGTAGCTAAAGAAACAACTGGTAGCTATACAGTTGGACCTGGTATCGATGGCTGGAAGGGCAATGAAGAGCCTTTACGTATCGATTATGTCTTTGCAAGCCAAGAGTGGACAGTAAATCGCCTTAGTGTCATTTTTGATGGAAACAATCAACCTCTAGTAAGTGATCACTATGGCCTTGAAGCAGACCTTGCATTTAGATAGTAACTGTAGCCTATCTTGACCTAATAAGGGTAAAAAGTATTGTCAAAAGATAAATAAAAGAGTAGAATAAAGGGTAGAATTGATTTTTTTAAAGGAGAAACTAATGGCTCATATTACATTTGATTATTCAAAAGTATTAGACAAATTTGTTGCACCACATGAAGTGGAATACATGCAAGCACAAGTTACAGCAGCAGATAATGCTCTACGAAACGGAACAGGTCCCGGAGCAGAAATGACAGGCTGGTTGAATCTGCCTGAAGAATATGATAAAGATGAATTTGCTCGTATTCAAAAGGCGGCTGCTAAAATCCAATCTGATAGTGAAGTGTTAATCGTCATCGGTATTGGAGGATCTTATTTAGGGGCACGTGCAGCGATTGATTTCTTGAATAATTCTTTTGTAAATCTACAAAGCAAGGAAGAACGTAAGGCACCTCAAATCCTCTATGCTGGAAACTCTATCTCATCAAGCTATTTGGCTGATTTGGTAGACTATGTATCAGACAAAGATTTCTCTGTCAACGTTATTTCTAAGTCAGGAACAACTACAGAGCCTGCTATTGCTTTCCGTGTCTTCAAAGAACTCTTGGTTAAGAAGTATGGTCAGGAAGAAGCAAATAAACGGATTTATGCAACTACAGACCGCGCTAAAGGTGCAGTTAAGGTTGAAGCAGATGCTAATGGCTGGGATACTTTTGTAGTGCCTGATAGTGTTGGTGGTCGTTTTACAGTATTGACAGCAGTGGGACTCTTGCCAATCGCAGCTGCAGGGGCTGATATCAGCAAGTTGATGGAAGGAGCAAATGCTGCTCGCAAGGCTTATGCTTCTGATAAGTTGGCTGAAAATGAAGCATATCAATATGCAGTTGTACGCAATATCTTGTACCGTAAAGGTTATCTGACAGAAGTTCTAGCTAACTACGAACCATCATTGCAATACTTCTCAGAATGGTGGAAGCAATTGGCTGGTGAGTCAGAAGGTAAAGACCAAAAAGGTATTTACCCAACTTCAGCGAACTTCTCAACAGACCTGCACTCTTTGGGGCAATTTATTCAAGAAGGAACTCGTATCCTCTTTGAAACAGTTATTCGTGTAGATAAGCCTCGCAAAAATGTGTTGATTCCTGAATTAGCAGAAGACTTGGATGGCCTTGGCTATCTGCAAGGAAAAGATGTTGACTTTGTCAATAAGAAAGCAACAGATGGAGTGCTGTTAGCTCATACAGACGGCGGAGTGCCAAATATGTTTGTGACCCTGCCTGAGCAAGATGAGTTCACTTTGGGCTATACTATTTACTTCTTTGAGTTAGCTATTGCTCTTTCTGGCTACCTGAATGGTATCAATCCATTTGACCAACCAGGTGTGGAAGCATACAAGAAGAATATGTTTGCCTTGCTTGGTAAACCAGGCTTTGAAGAGCTTGGTGCTGAGTTGAATGCACGTCTTTGATTCTCATATGCTTTGAGTTCATTTAGAATATAAAAAGATCCACAAGTTCATTTCTAGTGGATTTTTTAGTACAAGCCTCTTAATTAGTTTATTAATTTTTTGAACAGTGTAAAAAAGAGTGTCTTAATTCTTTTATGAAAGCGCTGTATAATTGCCTTGTAAATAAAATTTGAGAGGTATCAAAATGAATGATTGGTTAGACATTAAAGGCAAAACAGTTCTTGTGACGGGTGCGTCATCTGGGATTGGTAAGGCAATAGTCGAAGAATTGTTGGAATTAGGAGTCAATGTAGCGAATTTTGATCTTAGCGACAACGATTTGCGTCACCCGAATCTATTATTTGTAAAAGTTGATGTAACTTCTCGCTCTGAAGTAGAAGCAGGAGTCGCTAAAATAGTTGAAAGATTTGGCAATATTGATGCGGTAGTCAATAATGCGGGGATTAATGTACCTAGATTATTAATCGATGCAGAAAATCCTAAAGGTCCTTACGAGTTGGACGATGAGACGTTCGAAAAAATAACAATGATTAATCAAAAAGGTTTGTATTTGGTTAGTCAGGCAGTAGGACGTATTTTAGTGAAAAATGGAAAAGGTGTAATTGTGAACATGGCTTCAGAAGCAGGCTTGGAAGGTTCTGAAGGACAAAGTGCCTATGCTGCAACAAAAGCAGCAGTCTATAGTTACACTCGTTCATGGGCGAAAGAGCTTGGTAAGCATGGTGTACGTGTGGTTGGAATTGCTCCAGGAATTATGGAAGCTACGGGACTTCGAACTCTTTCTTATGAGGAAGCTCTTGCTTATACCCGTGGAAAGACGGTAGAAGATATTCGAGCTGGTTATGCTTCAACCTCAACGACTCCATTGGGACGGAGTGGGAAACTACGTGAAGTAGCTGATCTTGTAGCGTTCTATATTTCAGACCGTTCTAGCTATATAACAGGTGTCACTACAAATATTGCCGGAGGTAAAACTCGCGGATAAAACAATGAAGGTGGGGAAGAGAGTTGACCTTAGTAAATCGATGGTATAATATTTTAGACAAAATGGTTTCGCAGCCAACTTATTCCTTGGTAGATATGCGCTCAGAACTGGATATTAGTTTGCAAACCTTGCAAAAGAGTATCCAACAATTAAATGATGTTTTGGCTCCTAATATCCAGATTATCTCACAAGATGATCTGTTAATGTTGGAAGTGTATGACTATACAGAGTTGGAAAGGATTTTATCTGGTAGTTTAAAACAGGAGAGTGACTTCAATTCTTCCAGTAAAAGAATTGCCTATTTGCTAAAACGTTTAATTGAGTCAACCTCCCCTCTTCTTATTGACGACTTGGCTGAGGAAGTAGGTGTTAGTAGAAGTACCCTTAATAAGGATTTAAAACAAGTAAAATCTTTGGCAGAGAGTTACTCTATTACTATTTCAGGAAAGCCCAACCGTGGGCTGGAGGTCTTGGGGAGCGAGCTGAATTTGCGCTTGCTCTATATTCACCAAGTGGCTCCTTACTTTGAAGAAAGGACACTCACTGAGGCAACCTCTTCTTTTCTGGAGACGCTAGTCCAGGACTATAAAATCCCTAAAGAAACACAGGAACTCCTTCGAAAGACCATTTCAATTATGGTGGAACGTATTCATACATCTAAGGTGTTGAATTGTCCTATTCCTTATTATAAGAATGATTTAACAGAGACACCTTTGGCTGAGAAATTAATCTATCATATTGAGATGACTTATAAGATTTCCCTCAGTCAGTTTGAAATAGACTTTTTGTGTTTTCCGTTTAATGTCCGTTTTATTGACACTTTAAGCAAGCCGTCTTATCAATCTGAACAGGTTGCAAACATTTTTCAAGGGATTGTCAAGAAAGTCAAAGAAACAATGTTGGTTCACTTTGATGATGAAGAATTATTTGAAGAAATAAAGTCTCATCTAGGCGCTTTAATCAATCGACTGATTTTCCATGTGCAAGCTAATGATATATTTCATGGCGAGGTTCAAACTCAATATCCTTTTGCTTTTGAAATGGCGAAAATTGCTGGAGAAGAACTATCTGCAATTTTGGGTTCAGAATTGGAATTATCTGAAATCGGATATCTGGCTTTGTATTTTGAAATGATTTTAAGAAAGCAAAATTCTGCTGTTAAGGGTTCTCGCAAGCAGATAGCTGTAGTTTGCACAACAGGAAGAGGAACCGCTGCGATGATTATTCAGCAACTCAGACGAGTCCTTGGAAATGATGTAGACATTACTCAGTATTCTGAAGAGGATTTTAATGTGGAATTGAATCAGGACTATTTCGCGATTTTTACGACAGTTCCTCTAAAATATAAAGATTCTAAATCTCCAGTCATTCAAGTTAATCATCTTTTTGATGATCAATGGCTGCAGGAAGAATGGCAGAAAGCCAATGCTTTTCATCAAAAAAATCTAGAAACAGTTAGCTTACGCTTTCTTCGATTAAGCCCCCAAAAAACCTATCAGCAATACTTGCTAAATATGGTTGCAGAGTTAGGGAAACTTCAGATGATTGATAAAGGTTTTATAGAACGGATAATTGATAGGGAGAAAAAGCAATCAACCATTTTTGGTGGAGGAATTGCCTTCCCCCATACAATTAACCAGGGTTATGCAAAGACTATTTTAATGTTTGGAAAACTAGAAGAGCCTTATCAAAAAGGAGATGAATGGATTGAATTTATCTTTCTAGTCGCCATTCCCTCAGAAATTGAAACAAAAATGGAAAGTGAATTACTGGAATTGTATGATGATATTTTTAGAATTGCAGGAGAGCCTTCTCTGAAAGAGGCATTGAGATCGGTAGAAACAGAGACAGAGTTTCTATCATTTTCTAAGAGCAAAGGAGTATTTTAATGAATTCGCTAATAATTTTCGCCGTATTTGTAATGGCAGCTTATATATTTCAAATGTTCCTCGGCTGGCAGCAACTCAAAGACTTCAATAAGACCTATACGATGCTCCGAAAACTGGGTCGCGTAGCGATTGGCAGGAAGTCCGGAAGAATCAAATCCGGTACGATTGTCATGTTCGCGGTTGATGAAAACGGTCGGGTTCTTAAAGCTAGCAAAATGCAAGGAGTCACAATCTTAGCGCGTTTTCAAAATATGGACGATTATGTTGGAGAAGACATCCATTATTTTGACAAGTATAATCCTCTTGTGAGAAAAGAAAATAAGTTGATGCAATCAGCCATAGAAGATGCTAGAAAAGTCTATCTTTTGCATGAGGCAGGTATTGAGAAAGAGACAAGTTCATCTGATTCTTTTTTGGGATTTGGCTTTTATGCGAATTACTTACAATTATCTATTAAACAGTTATTAAAAAAAAATAAGAAAAGGGGTTCCTTATGAATCACATTACAAAATTTGCAGAGAATTTTATGAAACTCTTCCAATTAGGTGGAGAAACCTTTATTAGCTGGATGACAAATATTGTACCGCTTGTCCTAATGCTATTGATTGCAATGAATACCCTTATCGCTTTCTTGGGAGAAGAGAAGGTCAATTCCCTGGCTAAGATTTCTGCCAAAAATCCTGTTAGCCGGTATATGATTTTACCTTTCATTTCAGCCTTTATGCTGGGGAACCCGATGTCAATCAGTATGGGACGTTTTTTACCAGAATATTATAAACCTAGTTTTGTAGCAGCTCAGATGCAGTTCTGCCACACTTCAAATGGTGTATTTCCGCATATCAATCCTGGGGAATTGTTTGTATGGATGGGAATCGCGACAGGGATTCAAACTTTAGGCTTGAGTCAAATGGACTTAGCCATTCGTTACATGCTTGTTGGGATTGTCATGAACTTTGTAGGTGGCTGGGTAACAGATTTTACAACTGCTTATGTTGCGAAACAGCAAGGGGTTACCTTGAGTAAAACATTTGATTGATAGAAAGAGTGAATTTATGTCATATAAGAGTATAAAAGTTGTTAAAGGAAATGGCGGTTTCGGAGGACCTTTGGTCATTACTCCTAGTGAGGCAAAGCATAAATTTATCTATATCACTGGCGGCGGAGAAAAGCCAGATATTGTGGATAAAATTGCTGATTTGACAGGTATGGAAGCTGTTAATGGATTTAAAACATCTATTCCTGATGAGGAAATTGCTTTGGCAATTGTAGATTGTGGCGGAACTCTTCGCTGTGGAATCTATCCTAAGAAGGGGATTCCGACGATCAATATTGTCGCTACAGGTAAAAGCGGACCTCTAGCTCAGTATATTACAGAGGAAATCTATGTATCAGCAGTTGGTCTTGATCAAATTTCCGCTGCTAATGAAGATGAAAAAGCGACAACGGTGGTTACTGAAAAACCAACTTACGATACTAGTAAAAAAATCACAGAACAAAAAGCAGAAACAAGTATTGTAGCAAGAATTGGGATGGGGGCTGGTAAGGTTGTTGCGACTTTCAACCAGGCTGCTCGTGAAGCCATCCAAACAATGCTCAATACTATTATTCCTTTCATGGCCTTTGTTTCTTTACTAATTGGGGTTATTCAGGGTTCTGGTGTTGGAAATTGGCTGGCAAAACTAATGGTTCCTCTAGCTGGGAACATTTGGGGACTCATTTTGATTGGCTTTATCTGTTCCTTGCCATTCTTATCTCCTTTGTTGGGCCCTGGAGCTGTTATCAGTCAGATTATCGGAACCTTAATTGGAGTCGAAATCGGAAAAGGAAATATTCCGCCTCAAATGGCTCTGCCAGCTATATTTGCTATCAACACTCAAAATGGCTGTGATTTCATTCCTGTAGCACTTGGGCTATCTGAGGCGAAAGCTGAAACTGTTGAGGTTGGTGTCCCTTCTGTTCTCTATTCACGTTTTCTCAATGGTGTTCCTCGGGTCTTAGTAGCTTGGGTCGCTAGTATTGGTCTTTATCAGTAGAGCATGGTTAGGTTGTGCACACATATAAAAAATAGTATCTTAAACTTATCTATTAGGAACATGAAAGATTAGAGAAAGGATGGATCGGAATTAGATGAAGAAAATTTTTGAAGCTAAAGTAATTCAAGTGGGACCTGAAGCTCAGAATATGATTCAAGACGCTAATATGCTCATTTTATTTGGAGAAGAAGCTCCGGGAGACTTAGCAGAGTATTGTTTTAAGATTGATAACAAAAATCTGCTAGGTTCAATACTAGAAGGCGGCAAGCTGGTGGTAGATAATCAGGAATATTCGATTACTGCCGTGGGAAATGTAGTAGAAAAAAATTTAACTGGACTGGGCCATATCACTATTTCTTTTGATGGTTCAAAAGAGGGCAGTCTGCCGGGCACTCTCCATGTTGCAGCAGACCAAGCAGTAGTAATTGAGAAAGGTTCTACCATTCAGATTTTCTAAGTAGCTCAAGTAGGATAGAAAATCAAATCCTGTAAACTATCAAAGCAGCAGCCTAAAACTAAACGCAGCCTCCCTTAGGGGAGGTTCGGATTGAAGACAAAGTCCTTAGAAGACACTTTTCTAAGGGCTTTTCTTTTTGTAAAGTTGTATAATAGAGGTAAGAAAAGTTGTGAGGTGCTAGCTATGTTTCACAAAGAAAAACCTGATTATCATCGCTGCCAATATGGCTTCTATACGATAGACGAATTGGTCCCAGAAGATCACTTTCTTCGCCAATTGGAATCAGAGGTTGATTTCGACTTTATGATACTGTCAATAATTTTGTGTAAACACTCAAGTAGAGTTATAGAGTGCTAATCAAATAAGCTTTCAAGTGTGTCAGAACATTGTCCAAACCCTTTATGGATTCGTTGACTTTGCTTGAAATTATAATCTTCAAACAAAGTAACTAAGTAACGTTCCAGAGCCTCCTCGTTAGGAAAAAGAACCTTCTTTTTCGTTTGACGTTTGATTTCTTTGTTAAGAGACTCAATGAGGTTTGTCGAATAAATGCTGTGCCAAATTTGATAGGGAAACTGAAAAAAAGTTAAAAGATTATCCGTTTTCTCCAGGCTTTCCGTGACTTTCCTATACTTTGGTTTCCATTCGGCGATAAAGTCCTCTAAAGCTTGTACTGCCATTTCTAAATTTTCAGCACGATAAATCATTTTAAATTACCCCAGAATAACCGCTCGATCAGATCGTTTCACCCTACTAGCCAGATTTCGACTAATATGAATCAAGCAACGTTGTTGTTTAGCTAATGGGTAAGCCTGACTGATAATCTGCTCAAGCCCTTAGAATCACAAAAACAACTAGATAGCTTACGAGTACGTAAAACAGATAAGATTGACGCTGAAAAACTAGCTACGTCTCAGTTCATCCTCAATCGTAAACCAAGCTATGTCCAAGAAGTGCTTTATCAAGAATTACGCGACCTCAGCCATTTCTATCAGAATCTTACTGGGGATATTTTCTGCGCTAAAAATCGTCTGCACAAGGTTCTACAGGTCTCTTTTCCTGAATTGTAAAACATCTTATCTTCACCAACTGTGGGAACAATATTGGAACTTGGTCATGACTTTTCCATGTAATAGTTTTGTACTGGAGTTAGATGACGCCGAATTAACAGCTATCATCCGTCAGTCTACGGCAAAACGCATCTCTGAAAAACGTGTGACTTACTTAGTAGATAAGCTTACAAAACTAGCTAATCAGTCTTATTGTGAGGTCAAGAAAACCTCTCCAATGATGGAAGAGATCAAATACTATGCAGGGGAGTTACTTAGGCTTTCTGAATATAGACAAGGCGTTTTAGAGGAGATGGTAACTTTGGCTCAACCTTTGCCAGAATACGAGATTCTTCTCTCTATTCCTGGAATCACTGAAACCACAGCGACAAGTATTATTGGCGAACTTGGTGACATTCGTCAATTTCATTCTGCCAATCAAATCAATGCTTTGATCAGCATTGACCTCAGCCACTATGAATCTGGGGACTTTCTAGCAAAGGAACATATCACCAAACGTGGGAATCCCTATGCCATAAAGGTTCTCTTTAAGTGCATTCATAACATAGCTTCAGCTGGCTACACCAATCCTTGTCATATAGCAGACTTCTATGAGAAACGGAAAAGACAATCGCAAGTGACTTCAACCAAACCACACACGATTGCCTCTACACATCGTCTCATTAGAACAATGTATTACCTCATAACACATAACAAGCTTTACGATTATACTTCTACCCAAAATCGGTAAAATTGTTTATGCCATATGATTGTAACACCTTATCAAAAAACCACTAGGTAAGGTGTTGTTTTTGCGTGCACTTTTTACACTAAACTTTAGTTCAAAAATAGACAAACTCCTTAGTTTGACTATGTAATTCAATCTATTTTTTTATCAAATGCCTTGATATGCTTGACAAATGGTAGAAAAGGACTCAGTCCTGTGCAATACAGAACTAAATCCTTTGGATAAATTAATTGTCTAACTTTTTGGGGTCAGTACAATTTTTATGGGACTTTTTGTGTATACTCAAAAAGCTCTATAATCTCTACAGTGGTTTTACAAATCACAGAAATAAAAAAATCTGAATTATTAGCGAAATTTTGTTCTTTAAAGGAAAATAGAGTTTAATTGGAAGTGGTATAACAAATTTCGTTTTTATTCATTTAAATAGTTGTTAAGAAAAATTGATTTAGATTATCTGATAATAAGTTTTTACTTGACAAATTGAAGATAGTCATCTTTTATGACTATACCAATTTAATTGTTGACAACTAATAAAACTAGGTATATAATGACTTTGTTCGGTTCAATAATAGGATATTGAACTATACCAATTTGTAGGAAAGGGATAGTAATTTAAAAGTTGCTACAGGTAATAATTAATGTGTGGAATTGTTGGAGTTGTTGGAAATAGTAATGCAGTGGATATCTTAATACAGGGTCTCGAAAAGTTAGAGTATCGCGGTTATGACTCAGCAGGTATTTATGTGACTGATGCCCCAGATAAAGGTTGTCTAGTTAAATCAGTTGGTCGTATTGCAGATCTTCGTGCTAAAATTAGCTCCGATGTTAAGGGATCAACTGGTATTGGTCACACGCGTTGGGCAACACATGGTCAAGCAACTGAGGATAATGCTCACCCACATACTTCGGAAACAGGGCGCTTCGTTTTAGTTCATAACGGAGTTATTGAAAACTATCTCCAAATTAAAGAAGAATACTTGCAAGGACACAAATTTAAAGGTCAGACAGATACTGAGATTGCAGTTCACTTGATTGGTAAATTCGTTGACGAAGATGGATTATCAGTTCTTGAAGCCTTAAAAAAATCTCTTCATATTATCCAAGGGTCATATGCGTTTGCTCTTGTTGACTCTCAAGCACCAGATACGATTTATGTTGCCAAAAACAAATCTCCACTTTTGATTGGTGTTGGTGAAGGTTACAACATGGTTTGTTCAGATGCCATGGCTATGATTCGTGAAACTAGTCAATTTATGGAAATTCACGATAAAGAGTTGGTTGTTCTGACCAAAGATGCTATCACAGTTACCGATTATGAAGGAAATGCTATTGAACGCGGTACTTATACAGCTGAACTTGATCTTTCTGATATTGGTAAAGGAACTTATCCTTACTATATGTTGAAAGAAATTGATGAGCAACCTACTGTAATGCGTAAATTGATTTCTACCTATGCAGATGATGAAGGAAATATCACTGTTGATCCAGCTATTGTCAAGTCAGTACAAGAAGCAGATCGTATTTACATCTTAGCAGCTGGGACTTCATATAATGCTGGTTTTGCGTCAAAAGCTATGTTTGAAAAATTGACAGATACACCAGTTGAAATAGGTGTTGCATCTGAGTGGGGTTACAACATTCCACTTTTGAGCAAAAAACCAATGTTTGTTTTGCTTAGTCAATCAGGTGAAACAGCAGATAGCCGTCAAGTTTTGGTGAAAGCTAACGAAATGGGAATCCCTAGTTTGACTGTTACCAATGTACCTGGTTCTACGCTTTCTCGTGAAGCAACATATACGATGCTTTTACATGCAGGGCCTGAAATTGCTGTAGCTTCTACAAAAGCTTATACTGCTCAGATTGCGGCTCTAGCTTTCCTTGCGAAAGCTGTTGGTGAAGCAAATGGCAAGAAAGAAGCACTTGAGTTTGATTTAGTGCATGAGTTATCAATTGTTGCTCAGTCAATTGAAGCGACTCTCTCTGAAAAAGATATGATTTCTGAGAAAGTTGAGAACTTGTTGGCTACAACTCGTAATGCTTTCTACATTGGTCGAGGAAATGATTATTATGTAGCTATGGAAGCATCATTGAAGTTGAAAGAAATCTCTTATATTCAATGTGAAGGCTTTGCTGCGGGTGAGTTGAAACACGGTACAATTTCATTGATTGAAGATGGTACTCCAGTTTTAGGATTAATTTCTGCAAGTGAAGTTGTGGCTGCTCATACTCGTGGTAATATTCAGGAAGTTGCTGCTCGTGGAGCTAATGTTTTAACAGTCGTTGAGGAAAAATTAGCTAAAGCTGATGATGATATTATTGTCAATCAAGTACATCCATTCTTATCACCGATCTCAATGGTTATTCCAACTCAGTTGATTGCTTACTATGCTTCTCTACAACGGGGTCTTGACGTGGATAAACCACGAAACCTTGCAAAAGCAGTAACAGTTGAGTAAGTTAGTTTCCGCATTCTAAATTTTATTAGCTCTTTTTTATCATTTATCAAGTCTATCAAAGCTTTAAGTTAAAAATGAGATAAGACAGTACTATTCTGAGTTTATTGTCTTAGTTTTAACAATTTTTGAGCCATAAAAAGGCATGCTAAAAAATACCTTTCCTGGTATTTTTGATCAAGGTTTCTTGCCAGCTTGTCAAGTGACGTATAGCGCTATACTACAATTTTACAAGACCCCACTACTTTAACCTAACGAAAAAGTAGTGAGTACTCTCTGGTTGGAGATTTTCTCACTACTCATCTTAGTATGTTTGTCAACTGTAGTGGGTGGCGAAAAGCTAACATCTAGAGAGGACCAGATAGGTCTTCTCTTTTTTTATGTTTAGAGTGATGAAGATACGTTTCTTAAAGTTGATGAAGTTTCTAAAACCGAAGCCCAACCGTTTGATGTCTTTAATCAACTTGTTAGTAGCTTCCAGTTTTGCGTTTGAATAGTCTGTTTCTAGTGCATTTTGGATGTATTGCTTGTGTCTAAGAAAAGTCCTAAAGACCGTTTGAAAATAGTGATTGACCTTGCTTCTATTTTCCTCTATCAGCTCAAAGAACTCATCTACTCTCTTCTCCTGAAAGTGAAAAAGCAAAAGCTGATAAAGAGTATAGTAGTCGGTGAGCTCTTCTGAAAAGACCAATGTCTTCTCAATGACTTCATGTGGGCTTAAGGTTTGACAAAATGTCTTCGAGTGAAATGAGTTACAAGATAGCTTACGACTGTCCTTTTGAAAAAGTCGCCAGTGATTTTTCAAGGCTCGATAAGGTAGTGACTTCTTATCGAACTGGTTCATAATCGCAATTCTTGTCTTTAAAAAGGCACGTCCAAGGTACTGGATAATGTGAAATCGATCAAGAACAATTTTGGCGTTAGGGAAAAGTCTTCGAGCTAGTGGCATATAAGTTCCTGACATATCTATCGTGATAAACTGTACCTTTTGGCGAGCTTTCAACGGATACTTCAAAAAGTAGTTTCGAATAGTGGTTTGACGGCGATTATCGAGGATAGTTATGAGTTTGTTGGTCTCATAGTCTTGCGCCACAAAAGCGAGTTCACCTTTCTTGAACCCAAGCTCATCCCAGGACATAACAGCTGGGAGTTTGTCATAATGCTCCTTGAAAGTAAACTGGTCAAGTTTACGATAGACAGTGGATGTCGATACACGAAGTCTTCTGGCAATATCCGTTAATGATAGCTTTTCAGTTAGAAGTTGAGCAACCTTTTGTCGGACAAGGTTTGAGATTTGGTGATTTTTCTCAACGATTGATGTCTCAGCGACCGTGACTCGCCTACAACTTTTACACTGGAAGCGACGTTTCTTCAGACGTAGTAGTGTCGGAGTTCCAGCTTGCTCTAGAAGAGGGATTTTAGAAGGTCTTTGAAAGTCATATTTAATCATCTTTCCTTGGCAATGTGGGCATGGTGGTGCAGGGTAATCCAGTTTTGCATGAATTTCGATATGAGTATCAGTTTCAAAAACAAGAGAAATAATGATGTTAGGGTCTTTAATTCCGATTAATTCTGTGGTATTCTTAATAGGTCTCATAAGTTCTTCCTAATGGTAGTTTCGTCGCTTTTCATTATAGTTCTTATGGGACTTTTTGTGTATACTCAAAAAGCTCTATAATCTCTATAGTGGTTTTACCCACTACAGAAATTATAGAGCCGTAATCAGATAAGATCAGCTTTGGCTGGTCTTTTTTTAACCATTTGTAGGCTAAAACTCTCCATTAATGATTTCTTGTAGCTTAATTTACGAACTTTTATTCTAAACGTTTCGGACGGGCTAGTTGGGTTTTGTGGCTCTTTAATTTAGGGATGATTGTTGCTATAATTAGTTCAAGCATAGGAGGATGAATCATGATTGGACCTGTGGAAATGGGTGCTTTGTTGAAAAAAATTCGTTTATCAAAGAATTTGACATTGAAAGAACTTGCTAGTGATTATTTATCAGTATCTTTCTTATCAAAATTTGAACGTGGAGAATCTGATATCTCATTATCTAGATTTTTTCTTTTGTTAGATAAATTGGATGTCAGTATTGAAGAGTTCTATGGTATTTTATCTCAAGATAATCCGACTCATACTGAAAAGTTATTAGAAAGTGCTAGTAAGGCTTATTATCAAAACGATAGTTTATTGTTACAGAAGTACGCTGAAGAAGAGCGTCATAAATTTGAGCTCACACAAGACAAATCATTTCTCTATAACAGTATTATGCTAGAATCTTTTTTGGTAAGTGTTTCAAATAAAGAAGTTGATGAAAATAAGGTAAGGGAATTAACAGACTATCTTTTTAGCATTGAACAATGGGGAAAAAGAGAGTTAATCATATTAGGAAATAGTATGTCGTTTATTTCCACCCAGACACTTAATGTTTTGACCAAGGAGATTGTGTATAGAACTAGCCTTTTTGGAAAGAGCGACTCAAATCAAAGAATTCGACTTAGTCTTCTTATTAATGCAGCTTATGAGTTTTTACGACGTGATGAATTAGATTCTGCGAAATACTACTTAGATTTAGTCAATGATAGTGGAATTCCTGAGGTCCTCTTATATGAAAGACATGAGTTGATATTTGTAATGGGAATCTACTTGATAAAGTCAGGTGAAGTCACTGAAGGGAGAAATCTAATTGAGGGGTGTTTAGAAACTCTTAGGACTTTAGGTGCGGAAAATTTATTGCTTACTAAGGAATCAGAGTATCAAGAGTTGCTAAATTCCACTATATGACAATTTTATAGAGTGAGTTGAAAAATAGAATAAACTAAGACCATAGTACAATATCACTATGGTTTTTAATTTTTAATGGATATATGGAGTTCCAATGTCTTCAATTTATCCAACTGACTAAATACCAAGGTGATTTAGATTGTGAGGAAATCTATGAGAACCTATATTCTTAAATACAAATATGAAAATTTAGTTCATATCTTACTGTTAGCGTTGAATGCTGCTATTTTCGTGAGTGCTTCGGTAACCTTGGCTTTAATGACTAATCAGCTGGTATCGAAGCGAATCCAATCCTTTTTAGCTTTATTAGGTTTAGAGATAGGGCTTTACATTATTTATTTAGTTTTAAATTATATTATTGCTGTAAATCAAACAAAACTAATTCAGAAAATGACTTTGTCTATTCGTCAGTCTTATCTTAGTAAAATTATTCACCATTCTTTTAGTGAATTCAGAAAGAGTGATATTGGAGAGCATCTCTCTGTATTAAATAATGATATCCAATTGATTGAATCAAATGGCTTTACAAGTATTTATACCCTTTGTTCAACAGTATTCACTACTTTGTTTTCAATTATTGCCTTATTAAGTTATGATGTAAGAATTGTTCTGTTAGCCATTTTTTTAACTTTGTGTCTGACCTATCTTCCCAAACCATTTACCAATAAAATGCAGAAATCAATGGAGAAATTTTCCCAAGCGAATGAAGAGCTTGTTTCTGGAGTAAGCGATCAGTTGTATGGATATGCGGATGTTTATTACGCCAGTCGTAAACAGATATTTCTTAGACAAGTGAGGTCCATTGTTGAGAAATATATTGTACAAAAAATTATTTTTACAAAAAGAAAGACTAGCACTGAGACGCTGATGGCTTTATTTTCAGTTATCGCCCAGATGTTGATACTTCTTCTAACTGGTTTGTTAATTATTTTTGGAAATATTACTGTTGGAACCATTGCCTCGGTAGGACAGATATCAGGTAATATTTTTAACTCTCTATCCACTATTAATCAGCTGCAAGTGACCATTAAGTCTGTCGATCCTATCTTAAGAAAATTTCACGATTTTCCAGAGGAACCAAAGACTTGCATAGCGACTATTCAGGATGTTCGTTTTGAGAATGTAAGTTATCATTTTGGAGAAAATGCTATTATTAAGGGATTCACTCAAACCTTTAAAGAGGGAGGAAAGTACGCTATTACTGGATGCTCAGGTAGTGGGAAGTCAACCCTGCTTAATATATTCCTAGGCAATCTTAAAGATTACGAGGGAAAAATCTTGTTTGGAAAATTGGAGTCAAAAGAGATTGATGAGAACTCAATCGTGTCTGAATGTGCCTATGTTGGGAGTCAAACTCATATCTATAATGATACCTTGAGGAACAATCTAACCCTTTGGAATGAAGCTATTACTGATACGCACATCAAGGAAGTTCTTGAAAGAGTTAATCTTTTATCTTTCTTAAGTCGTATTGATGAGCAAGTAAGTGACGGTAGCTTTTCGGAAGGTCAAAAACAAAGAATAGGCCTGATACGAGCATTTTTAAAAGGATGTTCTGTTGTGATTTTTGATGAAGCTACCGCAAATCTTGACCATAATAACGCTACTCGTATTGAGCACCTTTTATTAAGTGATCCTAATATCACTTATATCACGGTTACCCACCATCTTATAAAGGAAAATGAACCATATTTTGATAAGATTATTCGTTTGGGAGAGGGGACTGAGTAAATGTTTCATATGATAAATGCTTAGGATTTATTTCAATTTTACTAACGGCAGTCAAAGTGCTATAATGTAAGAGATTGTGATTTAGCAAGCTTTGCTATTTTCAAAAAAGAAAAAACAAATCAGAGATACAAATCTCTTAGAAGAGGTGAATCCCATGGGACGTAAATGGGCTAATATCGTTGCTAAGAAAACTGCAAAAGATGGTGCAAACTCTAAGGTTTACGCTAAGTTTGGTGTCGAAATTTATGTGGCTGCTAAACAAGGTGAACCAGATCCAGAATCAAACTCAGCTTTGAAATTTGTTTTGGAGCGTGCTAAACAAGCGCAAGTGCCAAAACACGTTATTGATAAGGCCATTGATAAGGCTAAAGGTAACACTGATGAAACTTTCGTTGAAGGACGTTATGAAGGTTTTGGACCAAATGGTTCTATGATTATCGTAGATACTTTGACTTCAAACGTTAACCGTACAGCTGCTAATGTACGTACTGCCTTTGGTAAAAACGGTGGTAACATGGGTGCATCAGGTTCTGTTTCATACATGTTTGATAAAAAAGGTGTTATCGTTTTTGCAGGTGAAGATGCAGACGCAATCTTTGAACAATTGCTTGAAGCTGATGTAGAAGTTGAAGATGTAGAAGCAGAAGATGGTACTATCACTGTTTATACTGAGCCAACAGATCTTCATAAAGCGTTGGAAGCTCTCCGTGCTAACGGACAAGAAGAGTTCCAAGTGACTGAACTTGAAATGATTCCACAAACTGAGGTTACTCTTGAAGGTGAAGACCTTGAAGTTTTCGAAGGACTTATTGATGCGCTTGAAGCAGACGATGATGTTCAAAAGGTTTACCACAACGTAGCAGATATGTAATCTCATTCAACACTTTCCTCACGATGGAAAGTGTTTTTGTGTGGTCTGTCTAAGGATTTGTCTTGCTTGTCCTGACTTAATCTGATATAGTAGTAGCCAAGTGAATTATTGGAGGAATACGAAATATGAATATGATGCTAGTTTTGGCCATTTATGTGGTCGCTATTGTTGCTTATGTGGCTTTCAGCCGTCGTCGCCAAGCAAAGGCACAGGAAGACCGTTTTGCAGGCCTTGCTAAGGGTGCTGAAGTTGAAACAATCGGTGGTTTGATTGCTATTGTTGATGAGATTGACAAAGAGAATAACCGTATCGTTTTGGATGCAGAAGGTGTTTTCTTGACTTTTGATTTGAGTCGTTCAATCATGAAAGTGATCACACCAGCACCAACTACAGAAACAGCAGAAACAACTAAAAAGACAATTATCGAAGAAGATTCAGCAATTGAGTCTTCTGATGAAAAGTAAGATGTGTATTTGAGACTAGGTTAAATCCTGGTCTTTTTGCGTTTTCTAATCTTATCGGTATTAAAAGCTGTTCAGAACCCCTGAAAATGTGGTAAAATAAAGGGTAAACTATATTTAGAGGATATTCCATGTTTAAATTTAGAAAAAAATCTCATCAAGAGGTTCTAGACAATATTCCCAACCATATTGGTATTATTATGGATGGAAATGGCCGTTGGGCTAAAAAGCGTCTACAACCACGTGTGATGGGGCATAAGGCTGGGATGGACGCCTTGCAAAAGGTAACTATCGAAGCATCACAACTTGGAGTTAAGGTATTGACAGTTTATGCCTTCTCAACTGAAAACTGGTCACGCCCACAAGATGAAGTGAAATTCATCATGAATTTGCCAGTTGAATTTTTTAACAAGTATGTACCAGAATTAGACAAAAACAATGTTCGTATTTTGACAATCGGAGATAACAGTCGTTTGCCTAAGGAGACTTTAGATGCTCTTGAAAAGGCAGTTGAGCAGACGAAACATAATTCCGGTTTGGTTCTTAATTTTGCACTGAACTATGGTGGTCGTGCGGAGATTGTATCTGCTGTTCAAGCGATTGCTAAAGAGGTTGAAGCAGGAAAACTCAGTCCTGAAGCTATTGATGAAGATCTCATTGCTAAGCATTTGATGACAGATAAATTGCCTTACCTCTATCGTGATCCAGATTTAATTATCCGTACGAGTGGCGAGCTTCGTCTTAGTAATTTCTTGCCTTGGCAATCTGCCTATAGTGAGTTTTACTTTACAGATGTTTTCTGGCCAGACTTTGACCAGCAGGGGCTACGTCAAGCCATCTCTGACTACAATAAACGTCACCGTCGCTTCGGTGGTGTCTAGAAAGGACCTCTCATGCAAGAACGTTTAATTGGTGGGGGTGTGGCAGCAGCCATTTTCCTCCCATTGCTCTTTATCGGCGGTCTTCCTTTCCAACTTTTAGTTGGGGCTATGGCCATGGTTGCGGTGTCTGAGATGCTTCGCATGAAGCACTTGGAGATTTTCTCTATCGAGGGTATTTTATCAATGGTGGCAGCCTTTATCTTGGCTGTGCCGATTGATCGGTATTTTATCAGTCTTCCAACAAATGCTAGTGTGACAGGTTTCGCTGTTATTTCATTTTTGATTCTAGCAGGGACTGTCCTTAATAGCGACCACTATTCTTTTGATGATGCAGCTTATCCAATCGCATCTGCCTTTTATGTTGGTTTTGGTTTACAAAATCTCATTGCAGCACGTTTGGATAGTTGGGAAAAGGTTCTCTTTGCCCTTTTTATTGTTTGGGCAACGGATATTGGGGCTTACCTCTTTGGTCGTCAATTTGGTCAGAATAAATTATTGCCAAAAGTATCACCAAATAAGACTATTGAAGGTAGTGTCGGTGGTATCTTATCAGCAATCATTGTGGCTCTTATCTTTGGGTTGATTAACCACGGAGTTTATGCCCCTCATAACTTCTTCTGGTTGCTTATCTGTACGATTCTCTTTAGTATTTTTGGTCAATTTGGTGATTTGGTTGAATCAGCTATTAAACGTCACTTTGGCGTTAAAGACTCAGGCAATCTCATTCCTGGGCATGGTGGTATTTTGGACCGTTGTGACAGCTGGATTTTCGTTTTCCCAATCATGCACTTCCTAGGACTTTTTTAAGAGTGGGGGTGTCTAGATGAAAGCTATTATTACCTTTTTACTGATTTTCTGTGTGATTGTCGTTTTCCATGAGTTTGGTCATTTCTTTTTCGCCAAACGTTCAGGAATTTTGGTTCGTGAATTTGCCATTGGTATGGGACCGAAAATTTTTGCACACACTGGTAAGGATGGTACCGTTTATACTATCCGTATCCTCCCTTTGGGTGGTTATGTCCGTATGGCTGGTTGGGGTGAAGATACAACTGAGATTAAAACAGGTAGTCCTGCTAGTCTAACGATTGGATTAGATGGTAAGGTAAGACGTATCAACCTTTCGGATCGTCAGGTTGACCAGACGGCTTTACCTATGAACGTCACTGCCTATGATTTGGAAGATAAGTTAACCATTACAGGTCTAGTCCTAGATGAGACCAAGACCTATGAGGTTGACCATGATGCCACTATCGTTGAGGAGGATGGTACAGAACTTCGTATCGCTCCTAAGGATGTCCAATATCAAAATGCTAGCATTTGGGGACGCTTAATTACCAACTTTGCTGGACCTATGAATAACTTCATTCTTGGGGTGCTTGTCTTTATTATCTTAGCCTTTGTTCAAGGTGGTGTTCAAGACACATCAACCAACCGTATTCAGGTGGCTGATGGTGGTGCTGCTCAGGTAGCAGGCTTGAAAAATGGTGATGCCATCGAGGCCATCAATAAGGACAAGGTTACTGATTGGGACAGCTTGAAGGAAGCATTGACAGAGAATACTCAAAAAATCTCCAAAGGTGACAGCCTTTCTGTGACGGTTAAGAGAAGTAACGGTCAGGAAGAAACTGTCTCTGTTAAACCTAAGGAGAGTCAAGGTAGCTACTTTTTGGGTGTTTCTCCTGCCTTAAAAACAGGTCTAAAAGATAAGATTTTTGGTGGTTTTCAAATGGCTTGGGAAGGGGCCTTCAAAATTCTCGTGGCACTCAAGGGGCTTATCACCAACTTTAGTTTGAATAAACTTGGTGGACCAGTTGCCATGTTCCAAATGTCTGCCCAGGCTTCAGAAAGTGGCTTGATTTCCATTCTTAACCTTATGGGGATGCTCTCAATTAACTTGGGAATTTTCAATCTTATCCCAATTCCAGCCCTTGACGGTGGAAAAATTGTTATGAATATTATTGAAGCCATTCGTCGTAAACCACTTAATCAAGAAATTGAAAGCTATATTACACTTGCAGGTGTTGCTATCATGGTTGTTCTTATGATTGCAGTCACTTGGAATGATATTATGCGTGCTTTCTTTTAATTAGAAACAAAGAAACGAAAGGAAGTCTAAGGGACTTGACCCAAGGGCCAGCCTCCTTAGTATGTAAATGATGAAACAAAGTAAAATGTTGATTCCAACACTTCGTGAAATGCCAAGTGATGCTCAAGTTATCAGTCATGCCCTTATGGTACGTGCGGGTTACGTGCGTCAGGTTTCTGCTGGTATTTATGCTTATATGCCATTGGCAAATCGTGCTATCGAGAAATTCAAAACCATCATGCGTGAGGAGTTTGAAAAAATCGGTGCGGTTGAAATGTTGGCGCCAGCGCTTTTGACAGCAGATTTGTGGCGTGAGTCAGGCCGTTATGAAACTTACGGTGAAGACCTCTATAAATTGAAAAACCGTGATAAATCTGACTTTATCCTTGGTCCAACTCACGAAGAAACGTTTACAGCCTTGGTTCGTGATGCGGTTAAATCATACAAACAATTGCCACTTAACCTCTACCAAATCCAATCAAAATACCGTGATGAAAAACGTCCTCGTAACGGTCTTCTTCGTACACGTGAATTTATCATGAAGGATGCTTATAGTTTCCACCAAAACTATGAAGATTTGGATGTAACCTATGAAGACTACCGTAAAGCTTACGAGGCTATCTTTACACGTGCTGGCCTTGAATTTAAGGGAATCATCGGTGATGGTGGTGCCATGGGTGGTAAGGATTCTCAAGAATTTATGGCGGTCACTCCTGAGCGTACAGATCTCAACCGTTGGGTAGTTCTTGATAAGTCAATTGCTTCATTGGATGAGATTCCAGAAGATGTCATGGAAGAAATCAAGAAAGAATTGACATCATGGTTGGTATCTGGTGAAGATACAATTGCCTACTCTACAGAGTCAAGCTATGCAGCTAACCTTGAGATGGCAACAAACGCCTACACACCAGCGACTAAGGTTGTGACTCAAGAAGAAGTGGCTCGTGTTGAAACACCAGATTGCAAGTCAATTGATGAAGTTGCTGCTTTCTTGAATGTTCCAGAAGAACAAACCATCAAGACTTTACTTTTCATCGCTGATGATGAACCAGTAGTGGCTCTTCTCGTCGGTAATGATCAGGTTAACGATGTGAAGTTGAAAAACTACCTTGCTGCTGATTTCCTCGAACCAGCTACGGAAGATGAAGCACGTCAAGTCTTTGGCGCTAACTTCGGTTCTCTTGGTCCAGTTAACCTTCCTGAAAATGTTCGCATCGTTGCGGACCGTAAGGTTCAAGATGTGGCTAATGCGGTTGTTGGAGCTAACGAAGATGGTTACCACTTGACAGGAGTTAACCCAGAGCGTGACTTCAAGGCAGAATACGTGGATATTCGTGAAGTTAAAGAGGGTGAGATTTCTCCAGACGGTCAAGGTGTCCTTCAGTTTGCGCGTGGTATCGAGATTGGTCATATCTTTAAACTTGGGACACGTTACTCTGAAAGTATGGGTGCTAACGTTCTTGATGAAAATGGCCGTGCTGTTCCAATTATCATGGGATGTTACGGTATCGGTGTTAGCCGTATCTTGTCAGCTGTGATTGAACAACATGCACGTCTCTTTGTTAACAAGACACCAAAAGGTCAATACCGCTATGCATGGGGAATTAACTTCCCTAAAGAATTGGCTCCATATGATGTTCACTTGATCACAGTTAACACTAAGGATGAAGAAGCCAATGCTTTGACAGAACGTTTGGAAGCAGCTCTTATGGCTGAAGGTTATGATGTCTTGACAGATGATCGTAATGAGCGTGTCGGTTCTAAATTCTCTGATAGTGACCTCATTGGACTTCCAATCCGTGTGACAGTTGGTAAAAAAGCTAGCGAAGGTGTTGTCGAAGTTAAAATCAAGGCAACTGGTGATACTATTGAAGTTAATGCCGATAACTTGATTGAAACACTTGCTATCTTAACAACAGACCAAGATGCTTAAGATTAAAAAATCTTTTCTTGCTGGAGCAGGAAGAGATTTTTCTTTTGCAGTGATAGTGATAAATTGAGAGAAAAGAGAGTAAATTCCAATTTGACAGAATTATCTAAATAGTGTAAACTTAAGACTATCATAACTACGGAGGCATCACATGCTTAATAAAGCGACCCATTTGGGAAATCTTAAAGCTTTTTATTACTTTAGTTTCTTTAGATAGGACGTTTGTGTTTCAGGATACAAGCGTCAGTCAGTTTGTATCTATGAAGCTAAAGCATTTTGTGATGGATTAGCCGATTAGATGAATAGGTCTAACCGGTGACATAAGCTAGCCTATGCTAGTCAAGATGCAGAAAACCAGTTGGGCCTGTCCTAACTGGTTTTTTCATACCGTGGTCTATTTTTAGTTTTCTTTTGACCTTTAGATGTCTAAAAAATGGTGAATTCTAGCCGACTTTTTATAAGGTCAAAAGGTGATGGTCTTTGGACGACGGACTTTAGGATCTGATGAAGCGATGTAAGGTCTAATTTGCTTGCTTTTGACTCTATCGTCTCGGAAAAAAGATGAAAGAAAATTGGAAATAGATAGAATAAAAAATAGAGGTATACAAGATGAAGAAATTCTTGGTCAGTATGATGGCTGTTATTACAGCTGTCCTCTTGGTAGCATGTTCCAATGCTTCTAATAAAGATTTGGTTCACGTCGGTGTGCTCCAATATGTGGAACATCCTTCCTTGTCAGCGACACGTAAAGGGTTCATTGAAGAACTCAAAGAGGAAGGTTACGTCGACGGTAAGAACATCAAAATCGATTATCAGAATGCACAAGGAGATCAGTCTAACTTGCAGACAATTTCTCAGTCGCTTATTGAAGATAATGATGTCATGTTAGCTATCGCAACCCCAGCAGCCCAGTCTTTGAGTAGTTTGACAAAGGACAAGCCAATTCTCTTTACAGCTGTTACAGATCCAGTTTCAGCTAAATTGGTTAAGTCTATGGACAATGTTGGAGGAAATGTGACAGGGACAAGCGACATGTCACCAATCAACAAACAAGTCGAGTTGTTGAAAAAGGTCCTTCCAAACACTAAAAAAGTTGGGATTATGTACACGACCAGCGAGCGTAACTCAGAAGTTCAGGTTGAAGAAGCCAAGAAATACTTCAAGGAAGCTGGTATTGAAACGGTTATCAAAGGAATTTCATCAACCAATGATATCCAAGACACAGCCAAGAGCTTGATGAGTCAAACCGAAGTGATTTTCATCCCAACTGATAATACTATTGTTAGTGCTATTAATACCTTGGTAGATCTTTCTAAAGAGACTAAGGTTCCAGTTGTTGGTAGTGACGCTGGTAGTGTAGAAAAAGGTGTCCTATTCACTTATGGAACCAACTATGAAGCGCTTGGACGTCAAACAGGTAAGTTGGCAGGCCGTGTTCTCCGAGGTGAGAAGGTCAAGGATGTCGATGCCGAGTATCCTAAAACCCTAAATGTTGTGGTTAACCATGACATGGCTAAAGAACTTGGTATTGATGTTTCTAGCATTAGTGACGAGGAATCTAAAGCATCAACACAAGATGACAAACCAATTGCTAAAAAAGATAAGGGTGTCATTAAGCTTAAGGTCAATAAGTCTTCTAAAAAAGGATTTTCAAATGTGGTGCTAACAGCCATTTCTCAGGGGCTTCTCTGGGCTATTATGGCAATTGGGGTCTTCATTACCTTCCGTATTTTGGACCTTGCTGATTTGACAGCTGAGGGGGCCTTCCCTCTTGGTGCTGCTACGACAACTATCATGATTATCCGTGGGATCAACCCAATCTTTGCGACTCTAGGTGGTTTTGTAGCTGGTATGCTTGCTGGAGCTGTGTCTGGCTTTATGCATACGAAAATGAAGATACCAGCACTCTTAACGGGGATTATTACCTTAACAGGGCTCTATTCAGTTAACCTTTTGGTTCTTGGCAGTGCCAATGTCTCTCTTTCAGGCCACAACACGCTGGTGACTATGGTGATGGATCTTGGTCTATCTAAGCTGAATGGTGTGATTCTATTAGGACTGATTTTTGTTAGTCTGGTAGTACTTATGTTGGTTGTTCTCCTTAATACACAGGTTGGACTTGCTCTTCGTGCAACAGGTGATAACCTTGCCATGGGTGAAGCTAATGGTATCAAGGTTGACCGTATGAAGATTCTTGGCTACATGATTTCCAATGGTTTGATTGCCCTATCAGGTGCCCTCCTAGCTCAAAACAATGGCTATGCGGATATGAATATGGGTACTGGTACAATCGTAAATGGCTTGGCTGCAATCATCTTGGCTGAGGTTATCGTCAAGTATCTACCACTTGGCAAACGCCTCTGGTCAATTGTCGTAGGAGCTGTTCTCTACCGTTTGGTCTTGGTTATTATCCTTGCCATGAACGTTGATGCTCAAATGTTGAAATTGGCTTCAGCCATCTTGCTTGCTATCATCCTTTATGTGCCAGAAGTACGACAAAAACTGAAAATCAGACCTAACAAATCCTTGACTCCAGGAGGTGACAAGTAATGGCTTTACTTAGTTTACAACAGATTCATAAAACCTTTGAAAAAGGCACGGTCAATGAAAATCACGTCCTTCGTGGTTTGGATCTCGACATTGAACAGGGAGATTTTATCTCTGTTATTGGGGGAAATGGTGCTGGTAAATCAACCTTGATGAATTCAATTGCTGGTGTTCTTAGCATTGATGAGGGGGATATCTTGTTGGAGGGGCAATCTATTAAGAAAGCATCTGTAGATGAGCGCTCTAAAGACATTAGCCGTGTTTTCCAAGATCCTCGAATGGGGACAGCGACAAACCTTTCTATCGAAGAAAATATGGCGATTGCCTATCGTCGTGGTAAGAAACGTAGCTTTTTTAAAAAGTCTATCACTGAAAGCGAACGTCAAGTCTTCAAGGAAGCCTTGGTAGATCTTGGTCTTGGTCTTGAGAATCGTATGAAGACTGATGCTAATTTCTTGTCAGGTGGACAACGTCAGGCCTTGACACTTGCTATGGCAACCTTGGTGCGTCCCAAAATCTTGCTTTTGGATGAACATACAGCAGCCCTAGATCCTAAGACAAGTGATATGGTCATGAATTTGACACGTAAGATCGTTGAAGAACAAGAATTGACAACCCTTATGATTACCCATAATATGGAACATGCTATCGAATATGGGAACCGTCTGGTCATGCTCTATCATGGAAAAATCGTCGTCGATGTGCGAGGTGAAGAAAAGAAAAATCTCACTGTTGCAGAACTTATGGACCTCTTCCACAAAAATAGTGGACAAGTCCTCAATGATGATGCCTTGGTGCTCGGTTAACAAACAAAAAAAGAAACTATCCAAAGTTCAGATTTTGGGTAGTTTTTTCTTGACTATTTTTGACCAAGTGCTAAAATAAATATATAGATTAGCACTCGTGGTTTATGAGTGCTAAAAATAACGTTTCACACGTTACTAATAACAAATAACATTTGGAGGTAATTGGTATGGCATTGAAACCATTGGGTGATCGTATCGTTGTCCGTTTTGAAGAAACAGAAGAAAAAACAGCTAGTGGCTTTGTATTGGCAGGAGCTAGTCATGAAGCTACAAAGACTGCTGAGGTTTTGGCAGTAGGTGAAGGAATCCGTACTCTTACTGGTGAATTGATTGCACCTAGTGTTGCAGCAGGCGATAAAGTTCTTGTTGAAAATGGTGCAGGTGTCAATGTTAAAGACGGAGATGATTCCGTTTCAATTATCCGTGAAGCAGATATTTTAGCAGTCCTAGCTTAGGTCTATGCTAATCAGATATAAAGTAAGATAAAGAAGGAGTAACTATGGCAAAAGATATTAAATTTTCATCAGATGCACGCGCAGCAATGGTCCGTGGTGTTGATACTTTGGCTGATACAGTTAAGGTAACGCTTGGTCCTAAAGGTCGTAACGTGGTTTTGGAAAAAGCTTTTGGCTCACCTCTTATCACTAATGATGGTGTGACAATTGCTAAAGAAATCGAACTCGAAGATCACTTTGAAAATATGGGTGCCAAGCTCGTCAGCGAAGTGGCTTCAAAAACTAATGATATTGCTGGTGACGGAACAACTACAGCCACTGTTTTGACACAAGCTATTGTTCGTGAGGGACTAAAAAATGTAACGGCTGGTGCTAATCCAATCGGTATCCGTCGTGGGATTGAAGCAGCTGTAGCTACAGCTGTGGAAGAGCTTAAAGCCATTGCACAACCAGTTGCTAACAAAGAAGCTATTGCCCAAGTCGCAGCGGTTTCATCACGTTCTGAAAAAGTTGGTGAATACATTTCAGAAGCTATGGAACGTGTGGGTAATGACGGTGTTATCACTATTGAAGAGTCACGTGGTATGGAGACTGAACTCGAAGTGGTTGAAGGTATGCAGTTTGACCGTGGTTATCTTTCTCAGTACATGGTTACTGATAATGAAAAGATGGTCGCTGACCTTGATAATCCATTTATCCTTGTGACTGACAAGAAAATTTCAAATATCCAAGATGTCCTTCCACTCTTGGAAGAAGTGCTTAAGACAAGTCGTCCACTCTTGATTATTGCTGATGATGTGGATGGTGAAGCTCTTCCTACACTTGTTCTTAACAAGATTCGTGGAACTTTCAATGTCGTTGCTGTTAAGGCACCTGGCTTTGGTGACCGTCGTAAAGCGATGTTGGAAGACATTGCCGTATTGACAGGAGCAACTGTCATTACTGAAGATCTTGGTCTTGAACTTAAGGATGCAACTATGGCAGCACTTGGTCAAGCTTCGAAAGTAACTGTGGATAAAGATAGCACAGTTATCGTTGAAGGTGCAGGAAGCACAGAAGCGATTGCTAACCGTGTTAACCTCATCAAGTCTCAATTGGAAACAACAACATCTGAATTTGACCGTGAAAAACTTCAAGAACGTTTGGCTAAATTGTCAGGTGGGGTTGCAGTTGTTAAGGTTGGTGCGGCCACTGAAACAGCCCTTAAAGAAATGAAACTCCGTATCGAAGATGCCCTTAACGCTACTCGTGCCGCTGTTGAAGAAGGTATCGTAGCAGGTGGGGGTACAGCCCTAGTTAACGTCATTGCTAAGGTTGCTGAACTTGATCTTGAAGGTGACGACGCTACAGGACGTAACATTGTCCTCCGTGCCTTGGAAGAACCAGTTCGTCAAATTGCTTATAACGCTGGTTATGAAGGTTCAGTTATCATCGATAAATTGAAGAACAGCCCAGTTGGTACAGGCTTTAACGCTGCTAACGGTGAATGGGTAGATATGGTCGAAGCAGGAATCATTGATCCAGTTAAGGTCACACGTTCTGCTCTCCAAAATGCCGCTTCTGTAGCTAGTCTTATCTTGACAACTGAAGCAGTCGTTGCCAATAAACCTGAACCAGAAACTCCAGCAGCACCAGCTATGGATCCAGGAATGATGGGTTACTAAGAGTTTAAAAAAGCAAAAGAAAAACCTAGGAAAAGTCGAGAAACTTTTTCTGGGTTTTCTTTTTATTATTTATTGTTAATCAGTGAAAAGGGTTAAACATGTCAGAACTTCCTTGTTTACCTGACATCTGCATCATCATTTGTTGCTGTCTAATGCGCTCTGCTTCCTTATTCGTATTGATAGAAACAGCAAGAAGGATGATCCAACCGATGAATGTCCAGCCTAGAAGAAAGGATAGGATAAAGATTGGCCATTTTTTATCTGTTTTATTTAGAAGAGCTGGTAATATAAGAAGTACAACCAAGGGGAAATTAATGATGACGGAGAGAAGAGCCGTGATCAATCCGGCACTAAGATTATCACTGGCAATTCCTAAGAGTATCATTCCAAGAGCCCAGAGGATAGCTGGGATGGAAGCGACGGCTAACATGATGAGGTTTGTTTGGGTTTTCTTGTCTTGTTTCTTCCAAGTTTCATTTAGATTTTTGCTTGCTTGTTGGAAAGTTTCACCAGTTTGATTCGCAAATTGGTTAACAGTCTGACTGGCAGTTTCTACAACAGGTTTAACTTGTTCCTGGAAGGTCTTTGATTGATTTTCTTGAGCTAGGTTAGTTGCTTGGAAAGTCTCTTCTTCATCTACCATAGAGTTAGTGAGTGGCTCTTCAGCAACATCATAGCTGTCAACATCTTTTTCGGCAGTTTCTACAACCTCTGTTGATGGTGCAGATTCTACTGGTTCAACAACCTTTGAATCTTGCTTAGTTTCTACAGTCTCTTTTTGTGAGACAGTTTCTGTTACTTCGACAGTTTGTTTGGGAGTTTCTCGGACAAACTCGCCTTTCTGAGCTGCTTCAGCCATTTCTTGAATACTTGGATTACGACCATTAACTGCTTGGAAAAAATCGATCCAATCTTGTTGCTTCATGTGTATAACCTCCAGAGATCTTGATTATAAAAATGTTGACAATTACAATTATATCAATAGTGTAAGGGGACCGCAATGGGAGTCTTTACTTTATTTCCTTATAATCTTCTTTACACTGAAGATGGGAAAGAGAAAGAAATAGGTTAGGATATAGACCACTAGAGGATATATCAGTGGATTATAGTCCCAGGCTCCTTGCCAATCTAGGTGTAAGAGTCTAACACTAGCGCGTGTTAGGCCTGCGCTCCAACCTTTAAGGCCAAATGGTCTTAGGATTAAACTGAGTGGTGTTGGAAGATGTAAAAGGTAGACTCCATAAACTGCCACTGAAACTAAGAGATATAATCTAAAAAAACGCTGGTGGTAGGCCCACAAGCGTGTAAAATAGTTTTTCATTAGCCAATAACTGCAAAGAGTTTTTGAGCGTTTGATTGGCGAGTAGCATCCATGATAAGGAACCAGTCAACGATTGACCAGATACCACATCCACCACATGTCAAAAGTTTACCAACACCAAGACCAACTTGTCCCAAAATAAAGCGGTCGATTCCAAGAGAACCACCAAAAAGTGAGATGACAAGCATCATCGTAGGATCTTGGAAGCTGATTGAGTAAAGCATTGAAAGTTGTTGTTCAGGAAGTGCCTCAAGACGTTGGCGGATGTACTGAACTTGTTCTGTTGGGAAATACTTGGCGTTAATTGCTAGCCATTGATCGACTGGATTCATAAATTAAATACCCCTCAAATTTTAAATGATATGTAAAGGATAACATATTGTAAAGGGAGATTCAAGGCGGTTAAGGCTTTTGAAGTCAATAAAAGCAACTTATTTGCAAGCTTCCACTGTGTCATAACTAGAGGATCATTAGGATAATCCTTTCGCACTATGCTTGAGAATGAGCCTACTTCTATTATTTGTGATTTCTTAACCCTTGTTCAAAACTGTCTGAGTTCGCCTTAACAGTGATTTTGTCGAGTGTTAAGGGATGGGTGAAACTAAGGGTGTGAGCGTGGAGCATAAGTCGAGATGCGGGGCGGTGGCTATAAAGAGGGTCCCCTAGAATGGCATGCCCATGGTGGGCCAGATGCACACGAATTTGGTGGGTCCGGCCGGTTTTTAGTTGACAGTTGACCAGACTAGCTCCTTTGAAGGCTTTGAGGCGCGTGATGGTTGTATAGGCAACCTGCCCTTTTCTAGGATCAACCACTCGTTTTCTACGGTCATGGCGGTCGCGTCCAATCTTGTCTTTGTACACAGTCTCCTTGGTCTGAAATTTACCTTCAGCCAAAGCCCAGTATTGACGCTGAATCTTCTTATCTTCCAAGAGTCTATTGAGAATTGGCAGGATAAACGGATTTTTTGCGAAGAGTACAGCCCCACTAGTTTCCATGTCTAGTCGATGAACGACGTAACAGGTTTGCCCACAATAGGCCGAAACATGGTTAAGTAGAGCAATTTCTGTGGGTTCATTACCATGCGTCTTCATTCCTTCAGGCTTATTGACCACGATGAGATGCTGATCCTCATAGAGAGGCTCTACCAGACTGGCATTTCCCATAGGGATAATTTTTTCAGGGTAGTCCTCTGTATCAAAGGTCAGGCTAATCTTATCACCTTTTTCAACAGGACTCTGCCAATTGATAGTCTCTCCATTGATGAGGACGTGCTTTTTCGTGCGTAGGAAATGACGAATCTTACGAGGAATGAGGAGCTTGGTTTCTAGCAAGTCTTTGACAGTTGTTGCAGGATAGGGGTTGATAATTTCTACGTGTAAAGTCATGGTTTCATTATATCATGAACGTTTAAAAGAGGACAGAATCTGTAAAAACTTGGTATAATAGGGTTATGACATTTTTTGATAATCTAAAAAACAAACTTTTTAAAGAAGAAAATAGCGGAAAGGGTAAGGATTCCCAGCCTGCTGAAAAATCGAAGAATTTACAAAATAAGATAAAGGGACTCTTCGCTAAGAAACCTGATGAGGTTGAACAAGCCGTTGAAGACCTAGATATGTCTCAGGAAAGTCAAGAGACGTCACGTTATCAACGTTCTAAGCAAAAGAAACCTATTGATACGACCAAACCTTTAGGTAAGGTTCAGGCGTTCTTGAGCAAGTTTACACTTTCGCCAAGAAATCCTATTCGCCGTTTCTGGCGTCGTTATCATATTGGTAAAATTCTCTTTATCATGGTAGCAGTGCTGGTTCTGACAGTAGGTTCCTACCTTTTCTATATTGCCAAGACGACCAATGTTTCAGATCTTCAAGATGCCTTGAAAGCAACTACGGTTATCTATGACAAAGAAGGCAATCAAGCTGGTTCTTTGTCAGGGCAAAAAGGGACTTATGTGGAGCTGGATGCCATTAGTGATAGCCTAGAGAACGCTGTTATAGCAACCGAGGACCGTACCTTCTATGAAAATAGCGGTGTTAACGTCAAGCGATTCCTCTTGGCCATTGTATCTATGGGACACTTTGGTGGTGGTTCGACCATTACCCAGCAGTTGGCTAAAAATGCCTTCTTGACCCAAGAACAGACTGTCACTCGTAAGGCCAAGGAATTCTTCCTCTCTTTGGAATTAACCAAGAAATATAGCAAGCAAGAAATCCTTACCATGTACCTCAATAATGCCTACTTCGGCAATGGGGTTTGGGGTGTTGAAGATGCTAGCCAAAAATACTTCGGGACAAGTGCTGCCAATCTAACCGTTGATGAAGCAGCGACCCTCGCGGGTATGCTTAAGGGACCTGAAATTTACAACCCAATCGATAATATCAAAAATGCGACCAACCGTCGAAACACTGTCCTCGCAAATATGGTTGATGACAAGAAGTTGAGTCAGGCAGATGCCGACAGTGCGGCTGGAGTTGATATGGCTAGTCGTCTGGATGATACCTATCAAGGGACTGGCGATGACTACAAGTATCCGTCTTACTTTGATGCCGTCATTGAAGAAGCTACGAAAACTTATGGCTTGAGTGAGGATGAAATCGTTAAAAATGGCTACAAGATCTACACAGAGATGGATGCCAACTCACAAGCTAACATGCAGCAAACCTACGAAAATACTTATCTCTTCCCTACATCAGAAAGTGATGGTAGTACAGCTCAGTCAGCTAGTGTGGCACTTGATCCAACAACTGGAGCTGTCCGCGGTCTGGTAGGTCGTGTAGGTGGTACCAGTGATACAACCTTCCGTAACTTTAACTATGCAACTCAAGGGAAGCGTAGTCCTGGTTCAACTATCAAACCTTTAGTGGTCTATGCCCCAGCTCTGGCTTCAGGATGGAGCATCAATAAGGACCTTCCGAATAAACCAATCGACTATAATGGCTATACTCCAACCAACTACGGTGGTGTTGAGACAGAGGATGTGCCCATGTATCAAGCTTTGGCCAACTCCTACAATATCCCAGCAGTTTACCTCTTTAATCAAATCGGTATTCAAAAAGGGATCAGTTACGGTCAAAAATTCGGTCTCAACTTTGACAATGTTCCAGAAGAACTGGGAATTTCACTTGGTGGTGGTGTGACAGCTAGTCCTCTTCAAATGGCTCAGGCATATGCGACCTTTGCTAATGGTGGTGAGATGAACACAGCTTATTTCATCACTAAAATTGAAAATGCCAGTGGTGACATTATTGCTACCCATAGTAAGAAGTCTAAACGTGTTATTAGCCAGTCAGTAGCTAACCAGATGACCAGCATGATGCTTGGTACCTTCTCAAATGGTTCTGCTGTGAATGCCAACTACACAGGTTACACGATGGCAGGTAAGACAGGTACTGTTCAGGCTGAATTTAACAAGGATTTGACTAGTGACCAGTGGGTGATTGGTTATACTCCTGATGTGGTTATGACGACTTGGATTGGTTTTGATAAGACTGATGAGAGTCACTACCTAACAGGAGCTAGCTCGGGAACAGCTTCGACAATCTTCAGCTACATCGCTGCGGATGTTTTGCCAAATACACCAGGAACTGAGTTTACCGTTGAAAATGCCTATGCAGCTGATGGTCAAACACTAGACTATACGGCAGATCCAAATGACTCGCGCAATAGCAGTAACAAGTCATGGACAGACAAGGCATCAGACGTTGTGAATGACGTTAAAGATCAAGCAAGCAGTCTTTGGGATAAGATTACAGACTCCTTCTCAGGTCTATTCAGATAGCTTGTCAATTGCATTTAAAAGTGGTAAGATAAAAAGAACGGAGGCGTTATGGCACAGAAAAAAGCAAGCCTAGCGTGTGCTGAATGTGGGAGCCGAAACTACTCAATTAATGTGAGTAGCACTCCCAAACCAACACGACTAGAAGTTAACAAATTTTGTAAACATTGTAAAAAATACACCTTGCATAAGGAAACAAGATAGGAGACACCGTGAGACAAACTGGAAGTATTTTCAAAGTCTTGAAAGACACGACTTGGCCAGACCGTAAACAACGCTGGCACGATTTTATTTCAGTTCTTGAGTATACTGCGTTCTTCACTGTCATCATCTATGCGTTTGATGAATTGTTGAGTCGCGCTATGTCAGCACTGATTAACTTTTTCTAAAGAAAACACAAAAAGAGTGGGAATGCCTGCTCTTTTTTGTTATAATAAATGCAGATAAAAGCGAGAACGAGGGCCACCAGGCTTTTTTATTACGCTTTGAATTAAACCATAGACATTCATTGACATTTAACACTCGAAGCTAGAGGATAGCTAGCCGAAGGTGTTTAAGTGTCATTTAGAAAAAAGAAAGGAATCCTAAAATGCTAGATTCATTCGACAAGGGCTGGTTCGTCCTTCAAACCTATTCAGGATACGAAAACAAAGTTAAAGAAAACCTTTTGCAACGTGCCCAAACTTATAACATGCTTGAAAATATCTTGCGTGTTGAAATCCCAACTCAAACGGTCAATGTTGAGAAAAACGGTAAAGTTAAAGAAGTAGAAGAAAACCGCTTCCCTGGTTACGTTCTTGTTGAGATGGTAATGACAGACGAAGCCTGGTTCGTTGTCCGTAATACTCCGAACGTTACTGGTTTCGTTGGTTCTCACGGTAACCGTTCTAAACCAACACCACTTTTGGAAGAAGAAATCCGTCAAATCTTGATTTCAATGGGTCAAACCGTTGATGTCTTTGATACTAATATCAAGGTTGGTGACGTGGTTCAAATCATCGATGGTGCCTTTATGGGTCAAGAAGGCCGTGTTGTAGAAATTGAAAACAACAAGGTTAAAATCATGATTAATATGTTTGGTTCAGAAACAGCTGCTGAACTTGAACTTTACCAAATCGCTGAACTTTAAGATAGACAAAAAGAGGTTGGCTAAGAGACTTCAACCTTGGAAGACTATCTCATTAAACTTGAGGGGAGAGGCTAGAAGCTAGATTTTTGAAATTTAGTTCTGTGTCACTCCCTTTTTTTCTAACGGATGATGATGAATTACAAACGATTTTACGATAGGATTAGCGGTCCTTTGCGTTCTTACGCTAAGGTTTTAGAAGGGTTGAACAGGCTTATAACTAGGACTTTTTACCTGCTTTTTCCTATATTTCTTATTTGGGTTTGGCTAAGGAATGGTTGGTTTGTTCTCTCTACGACGGTGCTTATTATGGGGGGAGGCTTTTTCCTTCTTTCTCTTGGTCGTAGCCTCTACAATCGACCGCGTCCATACCAGACCTGGGCTATTCAACCCCTTATTAAGAAGGACAGTCTGGGTAAGTCCTTTCCCAGTCGGCATGTTTTCTCAGCGACTGTCATTGCTATGTTGGCACTGATGCTTAACCCATGGCTAGGTGGGGCTATGCTTTTTCTGGCGGGGGCTCTAGCTTTTTTGCGCGTGCTAGGTGGTGTTCACTATCCTAGTGATGTTATGGCAGGCTATGCCATTGGGATTCTTGTAGGTCTCCTTCTTTATCTTTAGAAAATTTGGGTCTTCTTCGAGAGAGGAAGGCTTTTTTCGTTAAAAAAGGAAAGGCACCTCTAGGGCACCTTTCCTTTTGTTCTAAAATTCGAGTTGGCAATTAGAGGCTGTTCCCACCATTAGATATTAGCTTAGTTTAGGACATGTTCTCTAATAGCTTGAGCGACTCCATGCTCATCATTTGAAGCCGTTACTAAGTTTGCTGTTTCCTTAACCCCTTCAGGTGCATTGCCCATAGCAATTCCTAGGCCAGCTAGAGCTAGCATAGGACTATCGTTGAAGTTATCTCCGATGGTCATGACTTCTTCAAGAGGAAGGTCATAATATTTGGCAACTTCAAGGAGAGCGTGTTCTTTAGAAACATGTTTGGCTGTGACTTCAAGGTAGTTATCTTTAGATAAGTAGAAGGCTGTCTGTGGAAAATCCATGCTTAGGAGTTTTTGGTGGAGGTCTTGGATAACTTCAGCCTCATCAATCAACAATAGCTTGTGGATAGGTGGTTCTGAGTCTGAGACCGTGTCTTGCAGTTCCTTAATGATAGGAGATTCACCCGTGATACTTCCTTCTAACTGAGACCATTTGTCTAGTTCGTTGGTGATCCAGTCCTTGCCAGAGTAGATATTCACAGAGACACTTGGATAATCTGTGGATAAGTAGTTAAGAAGGTCTTGAATCTCAGCTTTATCCACAGGGTGCTGTATGATAGTACGATCACCCTCAAGTACTAAGGCACCGTTGTAGCAGGCGATAGGATTGTCATGAAGTCCTAGTTTATGAGCAATTGGTTGCATCCCCAGTGGCGAACGGGCAGAAGCTAAAACAAAGGGAATATTTGCCTTTTCAAGCTCTGGCATTACCTCAATCAGTTGCTCATCCACCTGGTGGTTACTAGTGAGAATAGTACCATCAATGTCACTGATAATCAAACGAATATTACTCATAATCGCTATCCTTTCCATCGTATAAAATCGTTACTTTATCTTTAAGAGACTCGACCAAATCAGGATCTGGTTCCTTATCTGTAATCCAGTAGTCAAAGTCTTCAATCTTGCCCAAGATATATTTGGAATGTTTTTCATATTTATCAGATTCAGCAATAAGTATCTTGGTTCGAGCAGCTTGCATGGCTAGTTGTTTGACAGCAACGTCCTCTTCATCTTCATAGCTGACCACTCCTTGACTGAGACTAGCCGCTCCGAAGAAGGCTAAGTCAAACTGTAGATGTTGCAAGAGCTGGGCTTCGTGAAGCGAATAGTAGAAGCGGTTTTTGCTGTAAAATCTTCCTCCCAAGAGATGAAAGTCGACGCCTTCTTTACCGCTTAGGACCAAGGCATTGTCCAAAGAGTGAGAGTAGACAATGACCTTCTTAGTCAATTTTTGTGAGACTTCAAGCATCAAGGTTGAAACATCGAAGAAGAGTAGAGATTGGTCCTTGACCAAGCTAAGCGCTAGGTCTGCCATTTTTTTCTTGTCTTCAGTGAGTCCTTTCTGACGTTCCTGGAAGCCAAGAACAGTGGTATTTTTTACTGGGAGAATGCCACCATGGGTACGCTGAGCCATATTCCTCTGGCTGAGGCAGTCGAAATCTCTTCTGACAGTGTCTTTGGAAACACCTAATGCGTCAACCATTTCCTTAACAGATAGGTTTCCGCGCTCCTCCAAAAGTGTTAATATTTTCTCTAATCGTTGTTCCTGATACATGAGTCACCTTCTTTCTGATACTAGTATAGCATCTTTTTGCTTTTTTGTTACATAAAAGCGCAAAAAAACTTAAAAAGAATGAAAAAAGTGCAAAATAGATTCAGGCGAATTTGCCTCTTAAAGTTCCCTTATCATCTTTAAAAATCCTTCAAAAATGCTATAATAGAAGCATTACGAATATTGGAGAGAAACCATGAGTTTTTACAATCATAAAGAAATCGAGCCTAAGTGGCAAAAATACTGGGCTGACCATCACACTTTTAAGACAGGAACAGATGCCTCAAAACCTAAGTTTTATGCGCTTGACATGTTCCCTTATCCATCTGGAGCGGGTCTTCACGTAGGACACCCAGAAGGCTACACAGCGACAGATATCCTCAGCCGTTTCAAACGTGCGCAAGGTTACAATGTCCTTCACCCAATGGGATGGGATGCCTTTGGTTTGCCTGCAGAGCAATACGCTATGGATACAGGGAATGACCCAGCAGAATTCACAGCAGAAAACATTGCCAACTTCAAACGCCAAATCAATGCGCTTGGATTCTCTTACGACTGGGACCGTGAAGTCAATACTACAGATCCAAACTACTACAAGTGGACGCAATGGATTTTCACTAAGCTTTACGAAAAAGGTTTGGCTTATGAAGCTGAAGTGCCAGTAAACTGGGTTGAAGAATTGGGAACAGCTATCGCCAACGAAGAAGTTCTTCCTGACGGAACATCTGAGCGTGGTGGCTATCCAGTTGTCCGCAAACCAATGCGCCAATGGATGCTCAAAATCACTGCCTATGCTGAGCGCTTGCTCAATGACTTGGATGACCTTGACTGGCCAGAGTCTATCAAGGACATGCAACGCAACTGGATTGGTAAATCAACTGGTGCCAATGTCACTTTCAAGGTGAAAGGAACAGACAAGGAATTCACCGTCTTTACGACTCGTCCAGATACTCTTTTTGGTGCGACCTTCACTGTTTTGGCGCCTGAACATGACTTGGTAGATGCCATCACAACACCTGAACAAGCTGAGGCTGTAGCTGATTACAAACATCAAGCCAGCCTTAAATCAGACTTGGCTCGTACAGACCTTGCCAAAGAAAAAACAGGGGTTTGGACGGGTGCTTATGCTGTCAATCCTGTCAATGGTAAAGAAATCCCAATCTGGATTGCTGACTATGTTCTTGCTAGCTACGGAACAGGTGCAGTCATGGCCGTACCTGCCCACGATGAACGTGACTGGGAATTTGCTAAACAGTTTGATCTTCCAATCGTAGAAGTGCTTGAAGGTGGAAACGTTGAAGAGGCTGCTTACACAGAAGATGGCCTTCACGTCAACTCTGACTTCTTGAACGGTCTTAACAAAGAAGAAGCGATTGCCAAAATCGTGGCTTGGTTGGAAGAAAAAGGCTTTGGTCAAGAAAAAATCACTTACCGTCTTCGTGACTGGCTCTTTAGTCGTCAACGTTACTGGGGTGAACCAATCCCAATCGTTCATTGGGAAGATGGCACTTCAACAGCTGTTCCAGAAAGTGACTTGCCACTTGTCTTGCCAGTAACCAAGGATATCCGCCCTTCAGGTACTGGTGAAAGCCCATTGGCTAACTTGACAGACTGGCTTGAAGTGACTCGTGAAGATGGTGTCAAAGGTCGTCGTGAGACGAATACGATGCCACAATGGGCAGGTTCAAGCTGGTACTACCTCCGCTATATCGATCCACATAACACAGAAAAATTGGCTGATGAGGACCTCCTCAAACAATGGTTGCCAGTCGATATCTACGTGGGTGGTGCAGAACACGCTGTGCTCCACTTGCTTTACGCTCGTTTCTGGCATAAATTCCTCTATGACCTTGGTGTCGTTCCAACTAAGGAACCATTCCAAAAACTCTTTAACCAAGGAATGATCTTGGGAACTAGCTACCGTGACCACCGTGGTGCTCTTGTGGCGACTGACAAGGTTGAAAAACGTGATGGTTCATTCTTCCACATGGAAACAGGGGAAGAATTGGAGCAAGCACCGGCTAAGATGTCTAAATCCCTCAAGAACGTTGTCAACCCAGACGATGTGGTGGAACAATACGGTGCTGATACCCTTCGTGTCTATGAAATGTTCATGGGACCACTCGATGCTTCAATCGCTTGGTCTGAAGAAGGTCTGGAAGGAAGCCGTAAATTCCTTGACCGTGTTTACCGTTTGATTACAAGTAAAGAAATCGTTGAGGAAAACAATGGCGCTCTTGACAAGGTTTATAACGAAACCGTTAAATCTGTTACTGAGCAAATCGAGTCTATGAAATTCAACACAGCCATTGCCCAACTCATGGTCTTTGTCAATGCTGCCAACAAGGAAGATAAACTCTATGTGGATTACGCCAAAGGCTTTATCCAATTGATCGCCCCATTTGCGCCTCACTTGGCGGAAGAACTCTGGCAAACAGTCGCAGAAACAGGTGAGTCTATCTCTTATGTAGCTTGGCCAACATGGGATGAAAGCAAATTGGTTGAAGACGAAATCGAAATCGTCGTTCAAATCAAAGGTAAAGTCCGTGCCAAACTCATGGTTGCGAAAGACCTTTCACGCGAAGAGTTGCAAGAAGTCGCTCTTGCTAATGAAAAAGTCAAAGCAGAGATTGATGGCAAGGAAATTGTGAAAGTGATTGCGGTACCTAATAAACTCGTTAATATTGTTGTAAAATAAAAATAAATCCTTTGGAGCTTAGCTCTGGAGGATTTTTTGTATTGCTGTATGCTATAATAATTCCAACTAAGATAAAAACACAGTTCTGGTTGGTAGTCCAGACGTAGGCGAGCCTATCAGTAACCTTCCTCCTTGGTTGTCCATTCTTAGGGATAGATATAAGGAGGTGCTGTCGTGGAAACAATTTCAATTGGATTGACAGTTTATTTTGAAGATGGATTTTGGCATGGTTTGTTCGAACAAGTGTATCGAGAAACTTATCAAGTTTGTCGTGTGACATTTGGTCAGGAGCCAAAAGATGATGAAATTCTAGAGATTTTACAGACTCAGTTTACTCAGTTATCTTTTAGTCCAGAAGCTATAGTTAAGCAACATGTAAAAATCAAGAATCCTAAACGATTACAGCGAGCTGTGAAGAAACAAGTAAAGCAGAAAGTTTCTTCTAAGTCGAAAGAACTATTGCAGTTGCAGTATGAGGCAAGGAAAAAGATTTCAAAACATCAATCTAGTGTCCAAAAACAATTGTTCAAACAAGAGAAATTTGAACGCAAACAGCAAAAACGAAGAGACAAGCATAAAGGACATTAATGTGTTTCTCTTTATAGAAACAGCTCTTTTCTAAATAGAAAGGAGCTGTTTTACTAGTATTGAAGAATAGATTTCAACTATTTCATAATCTAGTTACTTATCGTCAAAAGTTTTACTGATGATAGTTTCAAATTCAGGACAATACTTACTTGCCTCAAATTCAATGACATCATATTGGGCAATCTTATTTTGATAGAATGGATCGTGTGTAATGATTTCTTGAACAGCTTCTTTATTTTTAGCTCTTCCATCTCGCTACTTAGACTCTCAATTTAACCACTTATCCCCAAAAGCCGTTTTTTAAACGGCTTTTTTGCTAGACTGGTTCTATCAAAAGGAGAGAGAACATGATATTACAAGCTAAAAACATAAGCAAACGGTATGGGAACCACCTTGCTGTTGATAATATTCAATTACAATTTAAAAGAGGGACCTTCAATGCAATTCTAGGACCAAATGGGGCGGGGAAATCAACGACGATTTCCATGTTGATTGGTTTGAAACAACCAACGCAAGGTGAAATCATCTATGAACCAGGTACTAAAATTGGTGTGGTCTTCCAAACCAGTGTTTTAGATGAGATGCTGACGGTTAGGGAAAATCTGACCATTCGTGCGAAACAGTATAAAGGACTGAAACCCAATCGTGTGTCTGATCTCATTGGTCGGCTAGGCCTATCAGCTTTTCAAAAGCAGAAATATGGGACGCTTTCAGGTGGCCAAAAGCGTCGGGTTGACATTGCACGTGCTTTGCTCTCACAACCAGATATTCTGTTCTTAGATGAGCCAACGACAGGTTTAGATATCCAAACTCGGAAGTCTATTTGGGATTTGCTCTATCAATTGCAGAGAGAAGAGGGAATGACTGTTGTACTGACCACGCATTATCTTGACGAAGCGGATGAAGCTGATCAGATTTATATTGTGGACCATGGGAAAGTGATTGCTCAGGGATCGGCATTAGATATTAAGAGTCAGTATGCAAAAAACATCTTGAAGATTCGTTTCAAGGAGATAGAGCAGATAGAGAGTCTTAAAACTTCGGGAATGTCAGTAGAGCAACAAAGTCAAATGGAGTATGTTTTTCAACCCGAGAGTGAAAGGGAAGCTATTGATTACCTGGCACAAGTTAGAGATAGAATAGCCCATTTTGAGTTTCGTCCAGGGACCATGGATGACGCCTTTATTGCACTTACAGGAAGGGAGGTTCGCTAATGCTAGCCTTACTAAAGCGAAATTTTTTATTGTACTTCAGGAATCGTTCAGGAGTTTTCTTCTCCTTGTTGGGAGCCTTGATTTCCTTTATTCTCTATATTATTTTTCTTCAAAAAAATCTAACAGATGCTTGGAATCAGCTACCCAATAGTGGTCCTTTGTTAAATAATTGGTTAATGAGTGGGACGCTGGCTGTGACAGGGACAACGACGAGTCTGGCTGCCCTGACTCAGTTGGTAAAGGACCGTGAACATCAAGTAGATCAGGATCTTTATTTATCGAATCATGGGAAATGGCGGTTACCATTTTCGTATCTAGCGAGTGCAATCATCATTTCTTTTGCCATGCAGGTCCTTATGTATGTGCTGATGTGTGGCTATTTTAGAGAAGTGCCAAAATTATCCATACTACCTGAAGTACTCCTCATTATGTTGCTTAGTAGCCTGCTTTCTAGCTTAGTGAATGCCATTTTTGTTTACTTTTTCCAATCCGTAGACAGTCTTGGAAAGTTTGCGACCATAGTGGGGACAGCTTCTGGTTTTTTGGTAGGAACTTATGTACCTTTGGGCGTTTTACCTGATTTTGCACAACTACTAATGAAATGTACTCCAGCAACTTATATTGCATCACTTTATCGGCAAGTACTCATGAAAGAAACATTAACCTTGACCTTTAAAGGTCAAGGTAACCTTCTTCAAGAGTTTCAAGAAAAAATGGGCATTCAAATAAAGTGGCAAGCTTTGTTGACAAAGGAAAATACTTACCTTATAGTGTTAGGAGGTATTCTTCTGACAAGTATTCTTTGGATTGTTTTAGTGAAAAGAACTAGTCAGAAAAAATAAGTGAGAGTTGGAATAGGAATGAAACTTCGTTTTGAAGAAAAATCAGATATTTCGGCAAAGGATCCCTGTGTGGTCATCCAAGCAGAGCGATTGTCTGATCAAGCACGAGAGGTAATGGATTATCTCGAACAATTTTCAGTTGTAAATCAAGTGGTGATTCCTATTAAAACGGATGATCATTTGGTTATGGTAAAAATTGATGACATTATCCTAGCTGAGATTGATAAGAATGTGTTGACGATTTATACCGTAAACAATACCTATACGATGAGAGAGACACTGACAAACTTTCAGCATCGCATCAATCGTCGAAGTTTTTTACAGATATCACGTCATGCTGTTATGAATATAGACCATTTGGAATCCCTATCGGATAGTTTTTCTGGCAATATGATGGCTAAAATGACAGGTGGAGTTAAGTCCAGTGTCAGCCGAAAATATGTCAAATCCTTGATGGATTATTTAGGGGTGTAGGAGGAACCAATGAAACGTTTAATTGCTTATTTTGTATCCGGTGTGAGAACGGGATCGTTCTTTTACCTTGCACTCCTTTTACTTGGTCAATTATTTCCGCAGCTTATCTATCCCAAAGTTAATGTAGGAAATATTTTAGCCCTCTTTATGATGAGCGGTTTAATGGGAATGCTCTCGTGGATTTTGGAAGAGCTTGACCGCATATCGTATAGGCTTCGAATAATCTTGCATTTCTTGTTGACGGCGATTGTACTGATAGGGACTTGTTTAATATCAGGCTGGTATGAGGCTTTAACGAACCCTGCTATCTGGATTATTTTCATTTCCGTTTATAGTATTATCTGGCTATATCTCATTTGGCAAATGCATATGAGAACACAGCGTATTAATCAAGCTTTACTACATCGTCGAAGCCAGAAAAAGAAAAGTAAGAAATTATAGTAAACTTCAAAAAAAACTCTTTTTCCCCTTGACCCTCACGCCACGTCATACCCTATACTCTTAATCAGAGAGGAGTTCTAATGAAATCTGTAAAAGAAGTGAGCCAACTATCAGGTGTCAGTGTGCGCACCCTTCATTATTATGACGAAATTGATTTGCTGAAACCGTCGGTTGTGGCTGAAAATGGTTACCGTTACTATAATCGCGATGCGGTTGTCCGTTTGCAAGAAATATTGCTTTACCGTGAGTTAGACTTTCCTCTCAAAAAAATTAAGGAAATCGTAGGTCAACCAGGTTATGATAAAGTTCAGGCGCTTAGGGATCAGATTAAGCTCTTAGAGCTGAAAAAGTCCCGTTTGGAAGCTGTCATAGCGCATGCTAAGGCCTTACAAATGGAGGAAGAAGAAATGTCATTTGAAGCATTTGATCAAAAAGCTGTAGAAGCCTTTCAGGAAGAAGCTCAGGCTAGATGGGGTCAGACAGAAGCTTATCAAGCTTTTGCGGCTAAGGAAGAGGAGTCCTTCCCTGAAGTTACAAAAGAGATGACTACAATCATGTCTACCTTTGGACAGCTCAAGGAGTATAATCCTGGTGATGATAGTGTTCAGAAGCAAGTAAAGGCGTTACAAGACTATATTAGTCAGCATTTTTATCCATGTGACCAAACGGTATTAGCTGGTCTAGGTCAGATGTATCAAACAGATAATCGCTTCTCTAATTTTATTGATAAAGTCGGAGGAGCAGGGACTGCCGCCTTTCTCGCAGAAGCTATTCGTATTTATTGTCAATAAACTAAGGCCAAAGTCTATAAGACTTTGGCTTTTTTCATGCCATAGTGACATTTATGTCACTATTTTTATAATCATTTAATGTTTATAATTAATGTATCGTTTTAGAAGGTGATTAGTTAACTGTTTCTGTTATTTTGCTTGAAATTTTCTTGCAGATAATCAGATAGAAACTAATCAAATTCTAACCTAAACCAAATTTACGGAGGGAATCATGTCCATTTTAACCATCGACCACATCTCAAAGTACTATAATCTCGACGGTACGAATCAAGAGCGCGCTTTGAACGATGTTACGCTTGAGATTGCACCAGGAAAGATCACTGCTATCTACGGTCCATCTGGCTGTGGTAAGACCAGTCTGCTTAGTATTATTAGTGGCTTGGATAGTCAGTATCAGGGAAATCTTTATTTCAAAAATCAAAACATGCGAGATTTTTCAGAGCGTGACTTGACCTATTTTAGAAAGGCTCACATTGGCTTTGTCTTTCAAAATTTCAATCTTATCTCTCATCAATCAGTCCTTGAAAATGTCAAGATGCCTCTTTACGTTAAAAATATGACTGATAAAGAGATGGCCGAGATTGCGGAAAGGGAGCTTAGCCGTCTTGGAATCGGAGACTTTATCAAGAAAAATGTTAAGCAGCTTTCTGGTGGGCAAAAACAACGTGTGGCCATTGCCCGTGCCCTAGTCAATAATCCAGAAATGATTGTGGCTGATGAACCAACAGGTTCTCTTGATTCTCAGTCTCAGGAAAATGTTCTCGAAATTTTTAAAGAGCTAGCCGAGGCAGGTAAAACTGTGATTATCGTAACCCATAACCCTGAAGTGGCGGATTATGCGGATGTTGTCATTAAAATGAAGGATGGTGAAGTCGTTGAAACAATCGAAAAATAAGGGGTTGACCCTCAAGAACAAGCTCAAATTGTCATTGAACAACTTTATGGAACGTAAGTGGCGTAATCTTTTGATTGCGACGGCAACTTCCATTGGTTTTATCGGTGTCCTAATTTCCTTTGGTTTGGGAAATGCTATTGTTGGTATGATTAATGACAGTACCGATGGTGGCAACATTCCATCCCAAATTCAGATTAGTCTTAGTGCTAAATCAGCAGCCAGAGGGGTTCTAAATGCGGATGACGAGAAGTTTATTCGTAGCCAGATTAAGAGTGATGACATTAAGTATTTGGAGAGTCCCTTCGGAATGAACATGGCAAGTCTTACCCTTGATGGCAAGACCATGGACTTCAGTAAGGACCTTCCTAACTATTCTCAGGTTATCAGTCTTTACAAGAACACAAAAATCTCTACATCTCGCAATGATAAGGATAAGATTTCAGCTGGGAAGCCTTTTAAATCTGCAGATGAAAAGGGCTTAACTCTTCCGATGAGTTTTGTCAAACGCTACAACCAAGAAACAGGGAAGAAGCTCAAGGCTAAAGACTTTATCGGTAAAGAAATTTCAGCTCAGATTGTTGAAAATACTGCTGAGGGAACTAAAGTAGCGGATATCAAGACTAAGATTGTCCGTATTGTTGATGACAGCGAGGATGCTGAAGAGAGCAATAGCTATATGCCAGCTAAACAATTGGAAGAATTGCTCAAAGAAAATGGCTTTACCAAAACAGTCTCTTACATGCTTTTGGAGCTCAAAGATCCAGCCAAGACTAAGGAAGTCACTAAAAAATTGCAGAAAAACAAGAAGTATCTGGTTCTTTCACAGCAGGCCATCCTAGATGTCATTATTAAATTCATCCGTGTGATCCAGGCCCTCTTGATTATCCTTTCGTCACAAGCTATCCTAGTTTCAGCTGTTATGATTGGAATTATCATCTATATTAATATTATGCAACGCTCAAAAGAGATTGGTGTTATGAAGGCTGTCGGTTATCTTAATCGTGACGTGAAAGCTATCTTTGTTTATGAGGCCCTATGGATTACGGGTACCTCACTAGCTCTTGCCCTCCTTGTATCGCAGGGTATTGGAAGCTTAGCCAACATGATTGTTTCACATCTCTACCCAAGTGTCAGCAAGGTGTTTGACCTAAATCTGACCTCAATTCTCATCATGTTTGGCTTCTCACTCTTGATGGGCTATGTGTCAGCCTACCTTCCAGCCCGTAAAATCAGTAAAATGGACCCTGTCGAGTCCCTAAGATATGAATAGAAATAAAGAGTAGTCTTCTTAGGCTACTCTTTTTTGTCAAAACAAGCATTAGAAAATTCGGAAAATCCAAACAATAATTAACTTTCTGAAAAGTGGAGACAATTGCTCAAAAATGCTATAATAGTCAGCATATACAGGCTATTAATAACAAAAAAAGAAGTACCTATTCGATAGGAGGAATTCCATGTATAAAGATGACAGTTTAACCTTGCACACTGACTTGTATCAAATCAATATGATGCAAGTTTACTTCAACCAAGGTATTCACAATAAAAAGGCCGTTTTCGAAGTTTATTTCCGTCAACTTCCGTTTAAAAATGGCTTTGCTGTGTTCGCAGGTCTGGAGCGTATTGTCAACTATCTTGAAAATCTGACCTTCTCAGAAACTGATATTGCTTATCTAAAAGATTTAGGTTATCCTGAGGATTTTCTGGACTATCTAGCCAACCTAAAACTCGAGTTGACTATCAATTCAGCACTTGAGGGTGATTTGGTATTTGCTAATGAACCGATTTTCCAAGTGGAAGGTCCCTTGGCCCAGTGTCAGCTTGTAGAGACTGCCTTGCTAAATATCCTCAATTACCAGATTCTTATTGCCACTAAGGCAGCTCGTATTCGTTCTGTCATTGAGGATGCTCCTCTGTTGGAATTTGGGACACGTCGTGCACAAGAGATGGATGCAGCAATCTGGGGAACACGTGCAGCCGTGATTGGTGGTGCTGACGCAACGTCAAATGTACGTGCCGGCAAGATTTTTGGAATCCCAGTTTCTGGGACTCATGCCCATGCTCTTGTTCAAGCCTATGGCAATGATTATGACGCTTTTAAAGCCTATGCATCTACTCATAAGGACTGTGTATTCCTTGTAGATACCTATGACACCCTTAAGATTGGTGTACCTAATGCTATCCGTGTCGCTAAAGAGCTAGGTGATAAGATTAATTTCTTGGGTGTTCGTCTTGATTCAGGTGACTTGGCTTATCTATCGAAGCAGGTCCGTAAGCAACTGGATGCAGCTGGTTTCCCTGATGCCAAGATTTACGCTTCAAACGACCTTGATGAAAACACCATCCTCAACTTGAAGATGCAAAAGGCCAAGATTGATGTCTGGGGTGTGGGTACCAAGCTTATCACTGCCTATGACCAACCAGCCTTGGGTGCTGTCTACAAGATTGTTTCAATCGAGGATGATCAGGGAGTCATGCATGATACTATCAAGTTGTCCAATAATGCTGAGAAGGTTTCGACACCAGGTAAGAAGCAAGTTTGGCGTATTACGAGTCGTGCTAAGGGAAAATCAGAAGGTGACTATATCACTTTCGCAGATACGGATGTTAATGCTTTAGATGAAATTAATATGTTCCACCCAACATATACCTACATCAATAAGACTGTTCGTGATTTTGATGCAGTGCCACTCTTGGTCCCAATCTACGACAAGGGGCAACTGATCTATGAGTTGCCAAGTCTTGATGAAATCAAGGCTTATGCGACTAAGGAATTGGACGAACTTTGGAATGAGTACAAGCGCGTGCTTAACCCTCAAGATTATCCAGTTGACTTGGCTAAAGATGTCTGGGATAACAAGATGACCTTGATTGATAATGTCCGTAAGAAAGCCCATGACTTGTCAGAGTAAAAGGAGAAATTATGACTTTGCAAGAAACTATTATTGCTCAACTAGGCGTTAAACCTAGCATTAATCCAAAGGAAGAAATTCGAAAATCCGTTGATTTTTTGAAGGCCTACATGCTCAAACATCCATTTCTTAAAACATATGTTTTGGGAATCTCAGGAGGTCAAGATTCTACATTGGCTGGTCGTCTGGCACAACTTGCGATTGAGGAGCTCCGTGCAGAGACAGGAAAAGACTATCAGTTTATCGCCATTCGTTTACCATATGGTGTCCAAGCAGATGAAGATGATGCCCAACGTGCTCTTGCTTTTATCAAGCCAGATGTGAGTCTTGCAGTTAACATCAAAGAAGCTGTAGATGGTCAGGTTTCTGAACTTGCCAAGGCAGGTGTCACTGTTTCTGACTTCAACAAGGGAAATATCAAGGCCCGTCAACGTATGATTACCCAATACGCGGTTGCTGGTGAAAATAGTGGGGCAGTTATTGGGACAGACCATGCCGCTGAAAACCTTACAGGCTTCTTCACAAAATTTGGTGATGGTGGTGCGGATATCTTGCCACTCTTTCGTCTAAACAAATGTCAAGGTGCAGCCCTTCTTGCAGAACTTGGTGCGGACAAGGCCCTTTATGAAAAAGTGCCAACAGCTGACTTGGAAGAGGACAAACCAGGAATCGCTGATGAAGTGGCACTTGGAGTGACCTATCGTGAAATTGATGACTACCTTGAAGGCAAGGAAGTCTCAGCCAAAGCTCAGGAAACGATTGAGTCTTGGTGGCGTAAAGGTCAACACAAACGTCACTTGCCGATCACCATTTTTGATGATTTTTGGAAATAAGAGGAGAAATGAGTTATGATTAAAGCTTATATTGATTTTTGGAAGCGTGCCTTTGACTTTAGAGGCCGTTCAACTCGTCCAGACTACTGGTGGGCTTACTTGGTTAATGTCATTATTATTACTATTCTTACTGTTTTTTGTGTTCTTATTCCTTTCTTCAGTAATGTTGATCTTAGTGACCCAGCTTTGTTGAATAATCCGACTGAACTGCAAAAAATAATTATCACCTACGCTTGGCCACTAATGATTTTTAGCTTAATTGAACTTATCCCTCAATTGTCTCTACAAATACGTCGTTTGAGAGATGCAGGATTTCATCCGGCTTGGGTACTTCTAAGTTATATAGGGCTTGTACCAATCTTGGCTATCTTCTCATTGATTGGAAGCATTGTCCTCCTTATCATGTCGTGTCAGCCAACGAAACCAGCACCTGAAGCGCAGTTTGATAAAGTGGAATAAGATTGTCATAACCCTAGGTTTTACCTAGGGTTATTTTTAAATTGAATTTTCAGAAATTAGTGATAAAATAGAGAAGAATAAGGCTTAAAAGGAGGAATCTTATGACTTCACTATCAACAGATTTCACAGATAAACTATTTGCAGACTATGAGGCCAATGCCAAATACAGTGCTATCGAAAATGCTGTAACTCACAATGGCTTGCTCAAATCCATCGAAACACGTCAATCAGAAGTTGAGAATGACCATGTTTTCTCAATCGATTTGACTAAAGATGAGGTGTCTAACCAAAAGGCTTCAGGACGTTGCTGGATGTTTGCGGCACTAAATACTTTCCGTCATAAATTAATCTCAGACTTTAAATTGGAAAGTTTCGAGCTTTCTCAAGCCCACACCTTCTTCTGGGACAAATATGAAAAATCGAACTGGTTCTTGGAACAAATCATTGCTACAGCAGATCAAGAGATTGGCAGTCGTAAGGTTAAATTCCTTTTGGATACCCCACAACAAGATGGTGGACAATGGGATATGGTCGTATCACTTTTTGAAAAATATGGTGTTGTGCCAAAATCAGTTTATCCAGAATCTGTAGCTTCAAGCAATAGTCGTGAGCTTAACCAATATCTCAATAAGCTCCTTCGTCAAGATGCTCAAATCTTACGTGACCTAATTGCCAGTGGTGCTGATCAAGCTACTGTTCAAGCTAAGAAGGAAGAGCTTCTTCAAGAAATTTTCAATTATCTTGCTATGACTCTTGGTTTACCACCACGTCAGTTTGATTTTGCCTACCGAGATAAGGATGACAACTATCAATCTGAGAAAAATATCACACCACAAGCATTCTTTGAAAAATATGTGGGTCTCAAACTCAGCGACTATGTGTCAGTTATCAACGCTCCAACAACTGATAAACCTTACGGAAAATCTTATACTGTTGAGATGTTGGGTAATGTTGTAGGTGCACCAAGTGTTCGTTATATCAACCTCCCAATGGACCGTTTCAAAGAGCTTGCTATTGCACAGATGAAGTCTGGAGAAACTGTTTGGTTTGGTTCAGATGTTGGTCAAGTTTCAGACCGTCAAAAAGGTATTCTTGCAACTAATGTTTATGACTTTACAGCTAGCATGGATATTAACTTGACTCAAGATAAGGCAGGACGTTTGGACTACAGTGAATCTCTCATGACTCATGCCATGGTATTGACTGGGGTTGATTTGGATGCCGATGGCAAACCTGTTAAATGGAAGGTTGAAAACTCTTGGGGAGACAAGGTTGGACAAAAAGGTTACTTTGTCGCTTCTGATGCCTGGATGGATGAATACACTTATCAAATCGTTGTCCGCAAAGACTTCCTTACAGCTGAAGAATTGGCAGCCTATGAAGCAGAGCCACAAGTACTTGCTCCTTGGGATCCAATGGGAGCCCTTGCTTCAAAATAAGATAATACATGAAAACACTGGAAATTTTCCAGTGTTTTTTATAGTTTCTTTAAAATCTATCGGTAAAAAAAGAGTTATCCAATCAGATAACCCTTTTTATTTCTTATTCTTCTGCTGTAGCAGTGTTTGAATTTGAATGTTCAGAGCCATTAGAAGAGGCCGATGTCGATGGATTTGTTGAAGCATCAGGACCGTACTGTTGACTATCTTGTGAACTTGATGAGTCACTGCTTTGGCTTGAGTCTAAACTTGATGATGAGCTAGATGTTCCAAGTGATCCTGTGTAAACATTTGATGTTGAAGAACCAGTAAGGAAGACATAGCTACCATTATTATAAACACCGCTAGGCATATCGAAATCTTCAGAACCCGCACCATACATCTGGTTAAGGTAGCTACTTGTTACACCATAGATTTGTTTAGCGATATCAAGGTCTGAATCATGAAGTGGTGTTTTACGATTTTTATAACCTGTCCAAATCGCCATAGAATACTTGGTATTGTAACCAACGAAAGTTTCATCTGGAACCATAAGGTAAGCGTAGACGCCACTTTCTTTTTGTACCTTGTAGTATTCATCGTCACCATAGTTAGATGTACCGGTCTTAGCAGCGTTGAACGTACCAGGGACATAAGCTTCAGTCGCTGTACCACCTGTCATTACTTGTTTCAACATGCTTGACATCATGTAAGCTGTTTGTGGTGACATGGCTTCAACACCTTTAGAATCAAATGATTTTGTTGAACCGTCTTCAAATTTGATTGATTTAATGTAAGAAGGTTTATAGTAAGTACCACCATTTGCAAAGGCTGCATAGGCTGCGGCCATTTTCTCACTTGACGCACCATACTTAGGATCTGCTGATGATGTTGAAGATGAGATGGCATTGGAGTAGAACATTTCTGGATACTCAATACCTAAATCTTTCAAGAAGGACTGGGCATAGTCCAACCCAACAGCTTGAAGAGCTTTAACGGCTGTTACGTTACGTGATTGTTGAAGTGCATAAGTCAATGAAATGCTTCCGTAATACTTACGGTCCCAGTTGTAAACTGGTGTTGAAGAACCTGGGAAATTGTAAGGATTATCGTAAACAGTCGTACCAGTGTTTGTATAAACACCTTTTTCAATAGCAGGAGCATAGTCAGTGATTGGTTTCATTGTAGAACCCCAGTCACGGTCTGTTTGAACAGCTTGGTTAGTAGCGAGGGCAATATTTTCATCTTGGTGACGTGATCCCAATTGAGCAACAACACGACCGTTAGTAACATCAATAATAGTAGAAGCAACTTGGAAACTATCATTTGGATAGTAGATATAGTCATCAGTATTATAGACGTTCCAGATATATTTTTGAATATCTGGATTAAGGTTAGTGTAGACGTCGAGACCTGCTGAGTAGATATCAGCATTGGCATCAGTAGCTACCTGCTCAATAACTTGTTTGATGTAGTTATCTAAGTATGGCTCATAGCTAGCTTTCTTCGTAAGTGGAAGAAGGCCATCTGATACATCAGTTGCTTTAGCTTGCTCGTACTCTTCTTTAGAAATATTCTTGTCTTCATACATTTCGTCAAGAACAGTGTTACGACGTTCTTTGGCAGCATCTGGATTAGCATAAGGGTCATATTGTGTTGGTGCCTGTGGAATACCAGCAAGAAGAGCTGCTTGGGCAACAGAGAGGTCGCTCAAGTCCTTACCGAAGTAAGATTTAGCCGCAGTCTTCATACCGTAGTAACCATTACCCATATAAACCTTATTAATATAGAAGGTCAAGATTTCTTGTTTAGTGAATTGACGCTCCATTTGGAGTGACAACCAGATTTCTTGTGACTTACGTTTAAGGGTTTGGTCAGAAGTGTTAGTTGAGAAGTAAGCCAACTTAATCAACTGTTGATCGAGTGTAGAGCCCCCTTGAGTGCTGCTACGACGAAGGTTGTTAACAGCTGCCCCCATGATACGGTAGACGTCAATCCCACGGTGTGTGAAGAAACGTTTATCCTCGATAGAGGTGATGGCATTAACTAGAGTTGTTGGAATTTCATCTGTTGATGCACTCTCACGTTTCTCAGCTCCCAAGTCGGCAATAAGACTACCATTAGCGTCGTAAATCTTACTTGAGTTTGTTGATTGCAGTTTGTTCTCGGTAAGTTTAGGAACACTGCTAACATAGTAGGCAAAGAGGCTACCACCAGCGATGACACAGACTACAAAGAAAGTAAGAAGTCCAATAAATCCATATTTTGCAATACGCCAGCCCAAACTTTGGTCTGAAGCGGCAGAGCGTTTTCCTTTGCTATAGCGAGAAGAATCTGAACGCTTGACCTTGATGTTTTTAGCACGTTTAGTCAAACCGTTAAGTGATTCTTTAAAGTTGCTGAAATTAAATTTAGCCATTATGTGTTACCACCTAATAATTTTTCAATGATTTCTAAGTAAGGAACTTGAGGATAAGCTGCTTCTGCAATTGCATAGCCTCTTTTTTTGATATAATCAAGAGGCATTGATTTCGTCCCTTTATCAATCTGATAAAAAGCGATTAAGTCTTTGGCAGGCAGAAGGTAGGTTTCCTTAAGCGTCGAGAAGTGAAGTAGCACGAAGCAGATCCCATCTTGACTGATGACCTGAGACATGTGCTCAATTTGATGCGCATGAAAGTTTTTCATAGGCATGGATGTCTTTTGTCGTGTCTCTTTGGCTTCAAAATCAATGTAGTATCCTTTGTAAACGCCGGAGTAGTCGGTAGTAGAAGCTTGTCTAAAGTAAGCTTCTACAATCTTTGCCCGTGAGCGTTTGGGATAATCGACTTTGACAATTTGAACAGGGGTAGGTTTTTTATGAATAACGGCTAAACCACGCGACAAATAGTAATCATTAGTCGCGTTAATAGCAGATTCAAAGCTCATCCCCCGATTGGCAAAGTCAACTCTATTTGATTTTTTAGGACGTACTTGTGCTATCTTACGAGATATCTGATGGGGATAGTTTACCATTTCTTTCCCTTCTTCTTTATAAGATATGCATAAAGACTATTTCATTATACCATAAAATGAATGAGGAAAACAACAAATGACATCACTACTGGTAACTGGCTATAAGAGCTTTGAACTCGGTATTTTTAAAGACAAGGATCCTAAAGTAACCTTTATCAAGAAAGTAATCAAGCGTGATTTGATGCGTTTCTTGGATGATGGTGTGGATTGGATGATTTTTACTGGGAACCTCGGTTTTGAATTTTGGGCACTAGAAGTAGCCAAAGAACTTCAAAAAGACTATCCTTTGAAGTTAGCGACCCTCTTCCCTTTTGAAACGCATGGCCAGAATTGGAATGAAACGAATCAAACAAAACTAGCAGCCTTTAAGCAGGTTGATTTTGTCAAGTACAGCTTCCCTGCTTACCAATCTCCAACACAGTTTAAACAATTTAATCAGTTTCTCATTGACAATACAGATCAAGCTTATTTATTTTATGAACCTGAAAATGAAACAAATCTGAAATATTTTTACGGTATGATGTTAGAAGCAAGGGATTATCCCGTATCTAGACTGACTTTTGATGACCTCAATGAAGTCATGTCGGAATAGGATATAATTGAATTTTAAACTTGCATTTTTATCTTTTTTTCTGTATCATAAGAACATTAGACAGTAAAGTATTAGTAAGTTAGATAAGACAAGTATTGGAGAATAAAAATGGCTAAGATTAATTTAACGCCCAAGAAAATCTACGAACAAGAATTTAAAACAAGCATGCGTGGATACGATAAAAAAGAAGTTGATGAGTTTCTAGACGATGTAATCAAAGATTACGGTGTCTATATTGCTCTAGTTAAGGAATTGCAAGAAGAAAATGCAAAACTGAAAGCTAAGACTTCATCAGCTCCTGCTAGTCGCCCAGCATACGCGAGTGCGACAAGTGAGCCATCACGTGCGAATGCCAATGTTGCTTCGGCTTCAAACTATGATATCTTAAAACGTATCAGTCGTTTGGAGAAAGAGGTCTTTGGAAAACAAATCGTCGAATAAAACTGGTTTGTGCAATTTTCGGATAATCGCATGGTTGCTAGTCTTCCATGAGGAAAGTCCATGCTAGCACTGGCTGTGATGCCAGTAGTGTTTGTGCTAGGTGAATTAATAAGCCTAGGGACTTGATTTTCAAGTTACGGCGAGTGAACTGGCTAAGTCTTTGGATAGGTTTTAGTAGCTCTGAAAGTGCCACAGTGACGGAGTTTTTAGGGAAACCTAAAAAGTGGAACGCGGTAAACCCCTCAAGCTAGCAACCCAAACTTTGGTAGGGGCATGGGATGGCTGGAAACGAACGGACCATCCTGACTGCTTTGCAGTAGACAGATGATTATCGAAGGAAGTGGTACCTAGTCACTTCTGGAACAAAACATGGCTTATAGAAAATTGCATATAGGTGAGGCTGGGACACATGTCTCAGCCTTCTTTTAGCAAGAATTCTCTCTTTTATATTTAAAGAAAAGAGTGGGAAATAAGCTATCGGTTAAGAAAGTTTGTACGCGTAACAATGAGATAAAAGGATGACAATGAAAGAAACATTTACATTAGTAGCAACTGCAGCAGCAGGTCTTGAGGCTGTGGTTGGACGTGAATTGCGTGAGTTAGGTTATGACACGCAGGTTGAAAATGGTAAGGTGCGTTTCCAAGGTGGTGTTCGTGCAATTTCTGAAACTAACCTTTGGTTGAGGGCAGCAGATCGTATCAAGATTGTAGTGGGTGAATTTCCAGCACGTACCTTTGAGGAACTCTTTCAGGGAGTTTTTGCTTTAGACTGGGAAAATTATCTTCCGCTAGGTGCAAAGTTCCCAATTTCTAAGGCTAAATGTGTTAAATCAAAGCTTCATAATGAGCCATCTGTTCAGGCGATTTCAAAAAAAGCTGTCGTGAAGAAATTGCAGAAGTATTTCCACCGTCCAGAAGGAGTGCCTCTCCAAGAAACAGGAGCGGAATTTAAGATTGAAGTCTCTATTTTGAAGGATAAGGCTACGGTTTTGATTGATACCACAGGTGCTAGTCTCTTTAAGCGTGGCTACCGTACTGATAAAGGTGGAGCACCGATTAAAGAAAATATGGCGGCTGCTATCCTTGAACTTAGTAATTGGTATCCGGATAAACCATTGATTGACCCGACTTGTGGTTCAGGGACCTTCTGTATTGAGGCTGCAATGATTGGCATGAACATTGCACCAGGATTTAATCGTGATTTTGCCTTTGAAGCATGGAATTGGGTGGATAAGGATTTAGTACAGTCGGTACGTGATGAGGCAGATAGCAAGGCAAACTACGATATTGAATTAGATATTATGGGTTGTGATATTGATGGCCGTATGGTTGAAATTGCAAAAGCCAATGCTCGTGAGGCAGGTCTTGAAGATGTTATTAAATTGAAACAAATGCGTTTACAGGACCTGAAAACAGATAAAATCAATGGTGTCATTATTTCAAACCCTCCTTATGGTGAGCGTTTGTTGGATGACAAGGCTGTGGATATCTTGTATAATGAAATGGGTCAAACTTTTGCGCCACTTAAAACTTGGAGCAAGTTTATCTTGACCAGCGATGAACAATTTGAAAGCAAATACGGTATGAAAGCCGATAAAAAACGTAAGCTTTATAACGGAACCCTCCGTGTTGATTTATATCAATATTTTGGAGAGCGTGTTCGCCGTTCTGAGGCTAGAAAGGTAAATTAAACGTGTCAGAAGATAAAACACAAAATGGCTATGAAGGTAGCCAAGAGCTAGATTTCCAAGATGCCAAGGAAATGACGGTCGGTGAGGCTGTCCGAAAAGAAGCCGAGATTAATGCTGGTGTAACAGAAACAGATAGCATTTTGGATAAGTATATCAAGCAACACCGCGAAGAAGTTGCCTCACAAAAATTTTCAAAGAAAATTGAAGCTGACGGCGACACATCACCTTTGGATGCTTTTATTCAAAAGCAACGTCAGGAGTTTGCGGATTCAGGTTTGATTGGTCAATCAATGGCTAATGAGTCAATCAACTCTACAACAGCTACTGAAGAAGTAACACCGGTCACATTTGGTTTTGGTGCTACAGATAACAAGGCTGATGAGACTCAATCTCATATTGACAAGCAGTTGCCAAATGCCCCTGTTGAACCTGAGGTTATTGCAGAACCAGAAAGTCAAAGTTCTGAAGTTATCATTACGTCAACAAATGCTGATCGTTTCATCACGTCAGAAACAGAAAAATTTGACCTTGGTGATGCACTCGCTGATTCATCTACTTCAACTAATCAGCCAGCCTATAACGATGCATTGGTCGATAATGTTGATGATAACAATCCTTTGATTGCTAACATTGATGATCCAGAACCACAAAATCCTGCTGTTGCCAATATTGACGATACTGAGCCACAAGCTTCAAAACCTTTGTTGGATGATGCTGCTGTTTCAGACACTATTGATTTGGCAGCTATTGCATCAACAGTGGCAGGGGTAACTGGAGCAAAAGCTGATGAAGAAAAGACAACACCAAAAGTGTCTATGGCAGTTAATCGCCCATCTGCAGAAGACAGAATCTCTTCAGAGTCTATTTCACCATCGCATAAGAGTGACTTTGATGGTGACATTCCAGTTTACCGTCGTAAAGGTGTTGTTATCGGTGCTCTAGCAGTTCTTGCTTTAGCTATTATCGGTGGTAGCTATGCTCTTTATAAAGGAACACATAGCCAATCGGCGAAAACAACAAGCACAGCTTCTTCAGCAGTGACATCATCATCAAGTAAGGATACGTCAGCTGCTGATAATAAGGCCTTTGAAGAAATGTATAAGAATTTCTTCACAGATGACGAGCAAACAAAACTCGCTAATGATCAATTTGGTAAGTTATCAGATTTGGAAAAACTGCTCAAGAAATTGGAGAAAACCAAGTATTATGATGCAGCTAAGAAAAAATATGATAACTTGAAGAAACAAATTGAAGCTGTACAAAAGATTAACAGTCAGTTTGAGTCAGATGCTCTTGTAGATGGTAGCTATAATGCCTCTATTGCTGTTAAATCAGATGCTAACTTTAATAATCTTCCAGAAAGTGTAACAACAACTGGAAATGCGAGTCTCGACAGCACTATCCAAGAAGCTATTAAGGGTGGTAAGACTCAGCTTGAAGAAAAAGCTAAGGCTGCGAGCGCAACATCTGCAGCGACAGCTTCTGAAAGTGTTAATACTGCTAGTCCTGCTGCACCTTCAGGTGATAACGCATCTGGAGCAGCTTCTAATGGCGGTGGTGCGGCCGCATCAAATACTTCTGGAGCGCAAAATGGAGCAGCTAACTCAGCAGGCTCAGCAGGTTCAACTGGTGCGACTGGAGGAACTACTGGTGGCACAGCTGCAGCTTCAACAGTTGTAACACGCGGAATCACAAATTATAACCCATCAATCCTTCAACGTAATCGCTCACGTGTGCCTTATAATGCAAACGTAGTAGCAGATACAAGTAACCCAGCTTGGACATGGGCTGATGGTGTTCTTGATAAGATTATCGAAACATCACACTCACGTGGTTACTTCTCAGGAGATAACTTCATCCTTGAGCCAGTCAACATCATCAATGGTAATGGTTACTACAACTTGTACCTTCCAGATGGAACTTACCTCTTCAGTATTAACTGTAAGACAGGTTACTATGTTGGTAATGGTTCAGGTCACTCAGATAAACTTGATTACGAATAATAATCTGCGACACTCCTTCGGGAGTGTTTTTTGTTTTATCTTGGTGAGGCCTAGTTTATAAGGATTTTGTGCTATAATAGAGGGATAAGATAGGGGTGAATACTATGGCAAAATTGATGCCGGGTAGAGTCCGTAATGAGGGTATTGAACTTTTTGCAAAGGATCTCATTACCATTCATCAGGTCTCAGAAACTCAGTTGGATACAACAGTTGACCAACATCATTTAATTTATGCACTCAATGATTCTGAAATCACGTGTGACTGTGATTATTTCGCTCAAAAAGGCTATTGTCCCCATTTGGCAGCGATTGAGTATTATCTAAAAAACGATAAAGAAGGCCAGCGTCTCTTGGCAGAATTGGAAGAGGAACAAGAGTCCTCTCCGGGCCAAGAGCGAGGACACTCTTTTGGCGGTTTATTTTTAGAAGGCCTTTCCCTAAATGAGGATGATACTGTTAGATATAGCTTGATGGTAGAGGGAGAGGAATCTACCTTTGGTTCAGAGATTTGGTGGAGTATACGTTTACGTCGCTTACCAGATGAACGTTCTTATGTTATTCGAGATATTCCTGCCTTTCTCAAACTTGTAGAGACTGAGGGTTATTATCAGATAGGAAAGAACTATTATGAACCCCTATCACTTATTCAATTTGACCAGACTTCACAGGCATTTTTAGACTTCTTAGGACGGATGATTCCAGATGAAGCCAAGACTAATTTAGACTTTATTTTACCGAATAATGCACGTCATCTTTGTCTCCCCTACGGTTTTTTTGAGGAAGGTTTGAGACGGATGCAAGATTTGGATGGCTTTAGGTTTGAATGGGAAGGAACCGAATATCACCGACTTTTGGTTGAGGATTTGACTGCTGATGCCCATCTCTTCTCGTTTGATATTTCTGTTGAGCCTAAGATGATTGAATTGACTGTTGCTGAGAAGAATAGTCAGGCCTTTTTTAATAATCGTATTCTCTTTTATCAAGGTGTTTTTTATCGTTTGAATCGAAAACAACAAAAACTTTTGGTTGGTTTACGCTCTCTTCCAATCGGAAGCGATTTGAATAAGCATGTCAGCTTTAATCTTGATGAACAAGCCATCTTGGCTGCTAGTCTTTTTGATTTTAGGACTATGGGACCAGTTAAAGCTCCTAAAGCCTTTAATATCAAGGATTTTACACCGAGATTTCACTTTGACCTGAAAGGTGACAGTGAGGTTATACTTACATTAGCCTTTGATTTTGATGGTTTCCTAGTCCATAATCGACAAGAGTTGAGTCATTTAGGATTTACGAGTAACTATCGTCATGAGCAGGCTGTTTTCCGTTTGATGGCTAAGCATGAATTCACCCCTGATTTTCAGTCATCTAAACGATTAAGTAGCAGTCAAGAGCTCTATGATTTCTTTACGAATACTCTAGCAGAATTTGAAAATACAGGGACGGTTCTGATTGGGCAGGAGTTGCGTGACTTACGGGTTGAACAGAGTCCGCAGGTTCAGGTAGAGCGTCAGGGGAATTTATTAGATATTTCCTTTGATTTTTCAAGTCTTGACGATGAAGATGTGGATCATGCTTTAGCAGCTTTGATGGAAAGTTCGCCCTATTTTATCAATCGTAGTGGTCAGTTGATTGTTTTTGACGAAGCGACGCATCGTATTAGTGAGAGTCTCAAAACTCTAAGAGCTCGATATTCAGGGCAAGGTCACCTAGAACTAAATCAATTGACTGCCTATCAATTAATGGAGGCTCTTTCAGAAAGTGATTCTGTTCGTTTTTCAAAAGATTTCCAACTCTTAACGCAACATTTGAGTAAACCAGAGACCTTTGATTTGCCAACTTATAAGGTAGAAGCTGACCTTCGTCCCTACCAGGAAAAGGGTGTTCAGTGGCTATCTATGTTGCATCACTATGGTTTTGGCGGTATCTTGGCCGATGATATGGGGTTGGGGAAAACCTTGCAGACCATTGCCTATCTCTCTGCACATTTAGAAGAAGAGCAGCGAGTCTTGGTTTTGTCACCATCAAGCCTGATTTACAATTGGCAGGATGAGTTTAAAAAGTTCGCTCCTCAGTTAGATGTAGCGGTTTCTTATGGACTCAAGCCAAGACGTGATGACATCATTGCTGAAGACCACCAGATTATTATTACAAGCTATGCTTCCTTCCGTCAGGATTTTGATGCCTACAAGGCTGGTAAATATGACTATCTCATTCTCGATGAGGCTCAGGTCATGAAGAATACACAGACAAAGATTGCCCAATATCTACGTGATTTTTCTGTTCCACATTGCTTAGCACTATCTGGAACGCCTATTGAAAATCATTTGTTGGAGATTTGGTCTATTTTCCAAATTATTCTACCAGGACTTTTACCGGCTAAGAAAACTTTCCTTAAGTTAACACCAAAGGAAGTGGCTAGGTATATTTCTCCTTTTATTCTAAGACGTAGGAAAGAAGAGGTCCTTCCTGATTTACCAGATTTGATTGAAATCACTCACCAAAGTGAATTGTCAGATGCTCAAAAAGCTATCTATTTAGCGCAATTGCAACAGATGCAGCAAGGTTTAATTTCTGCAAGTGATCAGGAAATCAACCGTCGTAAGGTGGAAATTTTGTCAGGAATTACCCGCTTACGACAAATCTGTGATACCCCAGCTCTTTTTATGGACTATGCTGGAGATAGCGGAAAATTAGATAGCCTAAGAGAGTTGCTTAGTCAAATTAAGGAATCAGACCACCGTGTTCTTATCTTTTCACAATTTCGTGGGATGTTAGATATTACAGAGGGGCTCTTACAAGAATTAGGTATTTCCTCTTATAAGCTAACAGGGTCAACGCCATCTGATAGTCGTCAAGAGATGACCAGAGCCTTCAATCAAGGAAGTCGAGATGCCTTTTTGATTTCTCTAAAAGCAGGAGGAGTGGGACTGAATCTAACTGGTGCTGATACGGTTATTCTGATTGACCTTTGGTGGAATCCAGCGGTAGAAATGCAGGCTATTAGTCGTGCGCATCGTATAGGTCAGGAACAAAATGTCGAAGTTTACCGTTTGATTACAAGAGGAACTATTGAAGAGAAAATTCTTGAGCTTCAAGAAGGCAAGAAGAACCTGGTGACAACTGTCTTGGATGGCAATGAAAGCCGTGCCAGCATGACCGTTGAGGATATTAAAGAAATTCTTGGTATTGCAATATCTTAATTTGTTATATTTGATATTGGAATACTAATACGTAAAAATGCTACTAGGCAAATCTTTTGAATTAGGCTATAATAGAATACTGCAAGACGTATCTTCCCATTCCCGATTGTTTATATTAAGATACGCATCATCTCGAAAACGAAAGGAAGTCTTTTATGCATCGCCAAAGACGACAATTTCCGCTGATTCCAGACGGGGAATCTTGCTTGCAAGAACCGGTCTCTATGCGCCTATATGAAAATGAAGATTTAATCACAAATATCCGTGGCCCTTACCAAGATAAGGACTACAATGATTTGTTGCCGAACTATGATTTCTTGTCAGCTAAGCCTAGCAATCGTAAGCAGGCTTCAAAACGAGTGGAGACACAAGAAGCTGGCATGACTTATGCAGAGGAAGCCCGTGAAAAGGCTAAGCGCGATGTCCGTGAGAAACGCCAAAAATTCCTCCGCCAAGAAGTTCAACAAACCAAACATACTAATAGCCGTCAACTAACTGCTAAGCCTAAGGTAGAAGCTAAGCCAAGCTTTGAGGCTACTGTTGAGCCAGCTGCCGTAACAACGGATAAAGGGCCAGTGACAGCATCTATCTTGGGAGCTCCTGTAAGTGCTATCAAGCGAACTTTAGCACCTAACGGGAAACACTCAAAAATCCATCACTTGGCAAATCGTCTGCAACAGGATTCTTACATCTTGGCAGAAGTGGCTCCAACCTATCAACAGCCTAGTAACCCATCTCGTAAGAACGTCAAGAAAAATAGCTATGACTTCTTGAAACGTAGCCAGGTTTATAATTACCCAGAACGTCAAACTTACCGTGAACACCGAGTTGCTCAAGAATTAAATTTGACGCATTTAGAAGACGCAAACTAATCGCAGTGCGATTGTAAGGAGAAACTATGTCAAAAACTTATCATTTTATTGGAATTAAAGGATCTGGTATGTCAGCTTTGGCTTTGATGCTCCACCAAATGGGACACAAGGTTCAAGGTTCAGATGTGGAAAAATATTACTTCACTCAACGTGGTCTTGAGCAAGCAGGTATTCCTATCCTTCCTTTCGATGAAAAAAACATCACAGAAGATGTTGAATTGATTGCTGGAAATGCCTTTCGTGAAGACAACAACGTTGAAGTTGCTTATGCGATTAAAAATGGCTACAGCTTTAAGCGCTATCACGAGTTCTTGGGTCACTTCATGGATCAATTCACTAGCTTTGGTGTGGCAGGTGCACATGGTAAGACTTCTACAACAGGTCTCTTGTCACATGTTATGAAAAATATCACAGACACGTCATACCTTATCGGTGACGGAACTGGTCGAGGTTCTGCTAATGCACAATACTTTGTCTTTGAGTCTGATGAATATGAACGTCATTTCATGCCATACCACCCAGCATACTCAATCATCACTAACATTGACTTTGACCATCCTGATTACTTTACAAGTATCGATGATGTGTTCTCTGCCTTTGATGATTATGCTAAGCAAGTGCAAAAAGGACTCTTCGTTTACGGTGAGGATCCACACCTTCGTAAGATTACAGCCAATGCGCCAATCTATTACTACGGTTTCGAAGAAAATGATGATTTTATGGCAACAGACATTGTTCGTACAACGACAGGGTCTAATTTCAAGGTAAAACACGATGGACAAATTCTTGGAGAATTCCATGTGCCAGCCTATGGTCGTCACAATATCTTGAATGCAACTGCGGTTATTGGGACCCTCTATGTAGCTGGTTTCGACATGGATTTGGTTGCAGAACACCTTAAAACTTTCTCAGGTGTTAAACGTCGTTTCACAGAAAAAATTATCAGTGGTACTGTCGTCATCGATGACTTTGCTCACCATCCAACTGAAATTATTGCAACGCTTGATGCAGCACGCCAAAAGTACCCATCTAAAGAGATTGTTGCTATTTTCCAACCACATACCTTCACACGTACTATTGCTCTTCTTGATGAATTTGCTGAAGCTTTGAACGAAGCAGATGCTGTTTATTTGGCGCAAATTTATGGTTCAGCGCGTGAAGTTGACCATGGTGATGTTAAGGTTGAAGATCTTGCTGCTAAGATCAATAAACCGGCCAAAGTGGTTACAGTTGAAAACGTCTCACCTCTCCTTGACCATGACAATGCTGTTTATGTCTTTATGGGAGCTGGGGACATCCAACTTTACGAACGCTCGTTTGAAGAGCTCCTAGCAAGCTTGCAAACACACATGTAATATATTAAGGGCTGTAGCGATTTCGCTCAGCTCTTTCTCTTAATAGAAAGGAATTTAGTATGCTTATTCGACATGCCCGAGAGGATGATTGGGCTGATGTTGTCCGTATCGAACAAGATAATTTTTCACCTGAAGAGGCTGCAACTCCAGAGGCTATTGCGGAGCGTTTAAAGACGATTTGTGATACCTTTCTAATTGCTGAAATTGATGGCGTTGTAGCTGGCTACATTGAAGGGCCTGTGATTGCGGAACGTTATCTTACAGATGACTTGTTCCATAAGGTGGTTCCTAATGCTAGTCAAGGAGGCTTTATTGCAGTTACTAGTTTGTCTATCTCCAAAGATTTTAAAGGGCAAGGGATTGGTACAGCCTTGATTGCAGCGCTTAAGGATCTAGCTATCGCCCAAAAACGCCAAGGTATTAGTTTGACTTGCCATGATTACCTGATTGCCTATTATGAGATGAATGGCTTCACTGATGAAGGAGAATCAGAATCAAATCATGGCGGTAGCACTTGGTATAATATGGTTTGGGAGAATCCAGAAACCCATTGAATTCAGTGTTACGTTACTGTGACAAAGGACCAATTGATTTGCATTAACTGACTTTTTAAGATATAATGGCGTTTGTTACTATAGAGGAGGTATGCCTTGACGGACAAGTTTAATGAACACTCGGAATCTGCTGAAGATAGCCTAAGCTTTAAAGATCAGATTCTTCGAGATTTACAAGAAGCAACACGGCTCCGTTCTCTTCGCGAGGAGGAGCATAATAAAAGTGCAACTATGCCCGAGACACCACGTTCAACGTCAGCTGAGAGCGCTACAACACATAGTACCTCAGCGTCCAATAAAGTAAGTAACCAAGATTTTAGTTCACATTCTGTTTCTCATAGTGCTTTCGCTAAATCTATGACTTCTGAGACAGCTCAAGATTCTCAACAAGATAGTGTTGGCTTGTTTTCTGTTTCTCAAGCTGAGTCTTTAGTGTCTGATGCTCATTCAAATGTAGCGTCTATTTCTAAAGAACCTATCGAGGAGGAGAAAAAGGTAAATATACCTCAGGAGACTGAAACGTCGAAACGCCGTTTTAAACGTCCAGTTTGGGAAACTAGCCTTAACGAAGCATCTGAAGAGGAGTATATTCCTGCAGATGTTGCCAAGGAGCTCATTGAAGCTAAGTCTAACGAAGCTATTTATACAGACCCTAAAGAATTGGAGGCCAAATTGACCTCAGAACGTCAAAAAGAAGCATTCTTGCAGGAACATCATGCAACAAGTGACCAAGCGTCGCAAGAAAAGGTTCAATCAGAGATAGTGGCTGATGGTAATGAGGATGATGAGAGTATTTCTCTAGAACCCTCTGGAAAACCTAAGAAAAAGAAAGGTAAGAAAGTGAAGAAGAAAAAGTCTTCGCCAAAAGATGTTAAACAGGCTGACATTGTCGACGAAGAGCCGATTTCACGTTCTAACCGAAATCACAAACGCAATAAAAATAACCGCCGTGCTGGGAAAATTGCAAGAAATATTATTATCTTCTTGCTTCTTATCTTGTCAGTAGCGACATTCTTTGGTTATCGTTATGTTAGTGATGCTGTTGGCGCAAAAGATGTTAATTCAACTAAGTTTGTTAGTGTTGAAATTCCCGAAAATTCAGGTAGCAGTTATATTGGCCAACTCTTGGAATCAGCTGGTGTTATTAAGTCTGGTAAGGTCTTTAATTACTATACCAAGTTTAAGAACATCTCAAATCTGAAAAGTGGTTATTACAACCTTCAGGCTAGCATGACCATGGATGAAATTATTGAGGCACTTCAGAAAAAAGGAAGTGATAAACCTCAGGAGCCATCTCTTGGTACGGTCTTAGTCAAAGAAGGATATACCATTGATCAAATTTCCAAGGCAGTTGAAGTTAATTCTTCAGCTAAAAAAGGCAAAAAATCATCAACTGGACTTAAGGCGAAAGATTTCTTGAAATTGATGAAGGATGATGCTTTCATTACTAAGATGAAAGCGAAGTATCCAACCTTGTTGGCAAACCTTCCGAATTCTACGGATGCTAAGTATGTCCTAGAGGGTTATCTGTTCCCAGCGACTTATAACATTCATGATGATACGACGGTGGAGTCTTTGGCAGAGGAAATGTTGTCAACGATGGACACCTACCTATCACCTTACTATGCGACGATTTCATCTAGTGGACACAATGTTAATGAGATTTTGACCCTAGCTTCTCTTGTTGAAAAAGAAGGAGCTACAGATGACGACCGTAAAAATATTGCTAGCGTCTTCTATAATCGTCTAAACTCAGACATGGCTCTACAAAGTAATATCGCAGTTCTTTATGCTCTTGGAAAACTTGGTCAGGAAACGACCTTGAAAGAAGATGCAACTATTGACACAAACATTGACTCCCCTTATAATGATTATGTTCATAAGGGGTTGATGCCAGGTCCTGTGGATAGTCCTAGTCTGTCTGCGATTGAAGCGGTTATCAATCCATCATCTACCAAGTACATGTACTTTGTGGCAGATGTAACCACTGGTAATGTCTATTTTGCTGAAAGCTATGAAGAGCATCAGCATAACGTTGAAACTTACATTAACAGCAAACTAAAAGATAAATAGTCTGATTGGCTCATTAAAACCAAGCAAACGAATAGTGATTTTGATGATGCAGCCAACGGCTCAAAAAATAGAAAAGAGAAAAAAATGGCAGAAAAAACATATGTAATGACACAAGCAGAGAAAGAACAACTTGAAGCGGAATTGGAGGAGTACAAACTCGTCCGTCGTCCAGAAGTTGTAGAACGTATTAAGATTGCACGTTCTTATGGTGACCTTTCAGAAAACTCTGAGTATGAAGCAGCCAAAGACGAGCAAGCCTTTGTTGAAGGACAAATTCAGATTCTTGAAACAAAAATTCGTTATGCAGAAATCGTTGATAGTGATGCTGTTGCTAATGACGAGGTTGCAATTGGTAAAACTGTTGTTGTTCAAGAAGTTGGTACAAACGACAAAGATACTTATCATATCGTTGGGGCAGCCGGTGCTGACATCTTCTCAGGTAAGATTTCAAATGAAAGCCCAATTGCTCAAGCTTTGATTGGTAAGAAAGTTGGCGACAAAGTCGCTATCGAATCACCAGCAGGTAGCTACTCTGTAGAAATCCTTAGTGTAGAAAAAACAGCCTAAGTGACTGTTGGCGTTAAAGTGTCTAATATTTGAAACTAGTGGGAGTGAGACAAAGCAGTTGTTCTGTCTCACTCCCTTTTTGGTTGCCGGCGCTAGTAGGAGTTAGGCTAGTCTGAATTAATCTATAAGAAAAGCACTCTTGGCATTTGCCAAGAGTGCTTTGTAGCTTATTTACGATTTTGCTTACCGGCGTTACGATTTTTCTTTGGTTTACTTGCAATTGCTTGAGTATTTTTTGGTGTCACATCTTTACGCTTGATTGGTGTTGTACGAGGTGCTTTTGGAGGGTTCTTTTTGAACTCTTCAGCAACTTTTTCTTTCAAGCGAGGTTTGATGATGTAGTTGGTAATCAACTGTTGGATAATAGAGAAGATACCACCAACGAACCAGTAGAGGATTACGGCTGCAGGTGAGCTAATACCAAAGAAAATCATCATGATTGGCATACTGTACATCGTCGCTGCCATTTGTTTACGTTGCTCCTCAGGAACTTGTTGAATAGACAACCAAGATTGGAAGTAGTAAAGAGCTGCGATGATGATAATCAATGGGAAGTCACGGTGACCAAGGTTAAACCAGAGGAAGTTATCTTGGAGTACACCAGGAGTGTAACGTGCTGCGTAGTAGAGTGCTGAGAAGAACGGGAACTGAATCAATAGAGGAAGACAGCCGACACCACCCATCAAGCTTAGACCGTTTTCACGCTGAGCTTGCATGAGTTCAGACTGGGCAGCCATTTTTTCTTCTTGAGTTTCGGCGTTACGCAAACGTTCGTTGATTGGTTCCAAGATAGGCGCAAGGTACTCACGTTTTGCTGATTGGTAGGCTGCGCTACGAGATTGGTGAAGACCAAGTGGCAAGATAATCAAACGAACAATGATGGTAACAAAGATAATACCAAGACCAAAGCCGAGACCAAGATTATCTGCGAAGTAGGTGATGACGTGGCTCATAGGGCGACCAAGGAGGTTCCAGACCCAACCAGTAGGATTACCAGACTTATCAAGGCTCACACATCCTGATAGGAAGAGTAGCATGCTGGCAGCAAGCCCCATCAGGGCTAGACGTTTTTGATTTTTATTCACAATATCATTCCTTTTGTTTTTTAGTTATACTTGTCTATTTTACCTTTTTTTAAGAAAGAGAACAAGCTAAAAACGGTGGCTTCCTCTTAATTAGCCATCCGAAAATCGCTGTAATTTGAGAAGTTTGCCATGGTCACATCGACATAGGTTACTTTAGACCATTTTGAAGGTCCCTTTCGAACTTCTTGAATAAATTTAGCTAACTTAGCAGGATTGTCTGACTGAGCTAGGATTTCAACAGTTCCGTCGTCATTATTCCAAACCCGACCGTATATATCTCCAATATCTAGTGCCAGAGCATAGGTTGAATAACGAAAACCAACACCTTGGACTCTTCCTGAGACTAATAATCTTACTTTTTGCATGTTCCACGACCTCCTTTTGAAAGCTCTTTCTTTTAGTATAATCCTTGTTATAAAGTCGGTCAAGTCCAAGATTTATCAAGGAATTTCTGCTATAATGAGTGTATGGAAATCATTCAATCAAAGCAAAATGCTAGCATTAAGTCTGCTAGAAAATTATTGCAGCGCAAGCACCGTAAAACTAGTTATCTTTTAGAAGGATGGCATCTTTTTGAGGAAGCAAAGGCAAGTGGTGCCGATATTCTTCAAGTTTTCGTGCTTGAGGAAATGGCTGATCGTGTGGCTAATATGGCTAAGGTTAAGTTGGTTAGTCCGGAGGTGCTCAAGGAGCTCTGTGAAACTCAGACCCCCCAAGGGATTGTGGCAGAAGTTGCTAAACAGTCTCAAGCCTTGCCAGAGTCTCTCTCAGGGAAGTACCTTCTCTTGGAGGATGTTCAGGATCCTGGCAATGTTGGAACAATGATTCGCACAGCAGATGCCGCAGGTTATGACGGAGTCTTTTTGTCAGATAAATCAGCTGATATTTATAATCAGAAGACCTTGCGTTCCATGCAGGGAAGTCATTTCCATCTTCCAATCTATCGTGGACCTATTCTTGACATGGTTGAGGCTTGCAAAAAGCAAGGGGTACCCGTTTTGGCAACGACTCTCTCAGATGTTTCCGTTGACTATAAAGCAGTTAAGACAGATGGTAATTTTGCCTTAGTGATGGGAAATGAAGGTCAAGGAATTAGTCAAGATATGGCTGAGTCTGCTGATCAACTCGTACATATTAGCATGCCAGGTCAGGCGGAGAGTCTAAATGTTGCTGTTGCAGCAGGAATTCTCATGTTTAGTCTCTAGGTCTCAAGGATGATTTTAGGAGAAAACAACTGACTTTTAAAGTAATTTTAAGCACTAGTGGTATAATGAAGAAGCATTAGAAACATTAATGAGGTATTATTATGAAACGACCAGAAGATGATAAAGAATTCATGGAAGTTGTGGGACATTTGATTTCACACCCACGTTTTCAAAAATTGGATGGGATTGTACAGCACCATCATTCGACACGTTTAGAACACTCGGTTAATGTTAGTTACACCAGCTATAAGATTGCTAAAAAATTTGGCTGGGATGCCAAGAGTACTGCTCGAGGCGGTCTCTTACATGATTTTTTCTATTATGATTGGCGAGTGACTAAATTTAATAAGAGTCATGCTTGGGTACACCCACGTATTGCTGTTCGTAATGCCAGAAAGCTTGTTAATCTAAACAAAAAAGAAGAGGATATTATCCTCAAGCATATGTGGGGAGCAACGATTGCACCGCCGAAGTATAAGGAATCTTATATTGTTACTATGGTGGATAAGTATTGGGCGGTTAAAGAAGCGGCGACACCCTTACGAAATCGAATTAAAAATCGTAAGTTTTTCCGTCGTAAGACCCTACAAAGCCACCACCAATAATTCATTATTTTTAGGAGATAACTATGGAATCAAATGCAATTTATACGACTAGTGATGCGGGCTTAAGCCGCTTTTTCGGAAAGATTTATGGACTTGTCGGTATGGGAGTGGGACTTTCAGCAGTCATTTCTTATCTGATGCTCTTTCCTCTCTCTCATGTTTTTGTCAATATTCTCATGAATCATTCTTGGGTTTACATGGCAGCCCTCTTTTTAGAGTTTGGTTTGGTCTTTTTGGCTAGCGGTGCTGCACGAAGAAATACACCTGCGGCCCTACCTTTATTTTTGGTTTATTCTGCTCTGAATGGATTTACACTTAGTTTTATCATCGTTCAATACACGCAAGCCATTGTTTTCCAAGCTTTCCTTAGCACTGCCATCGTTTTCTTTATTATGGCCCTTATCGGAGTTAGTATTAAGCGAGATCTATCAGGCCTGGCTAAGTTCCTTATGGCAGCCTTGATTGGGATTATTGTGGCTAGCTTGATTAATATTTTCTTTGCAAGTAGCATGATGAGTTTTGTGATTAGTATTGTATCAATTCTTATTTTCTCTGGTTTAATTGCCTACGATAACCAGTTGATTAAAAAGGTTTACTACGGTGCCAATGGTCAGGTTACAGATGGATGGGCAGTATCTATGGCGCTTAGTCTTTACTTGGATTTCATTAACTTATTCTTGAATATCTTGCGACTCTTTGCTAGACGTAATTAGTAAAAAAAATCAGCCACCTGGCTGATTTTTTTATGTCTAATAGTTTCTTGTAAGTGTGCCTTGCTGACCTGTGTAAGCGTAGAAGAGAGGATAGTACTCCCATTTTCCGACATAGCTATCTTTATCTGGGAAGGCCCACTTGTCGTCTTTTTTAGTAAGCTCGACTGAGTAATTATCAAAGATATTGGTTCCTTCTGTCTTTGGTGCTGATGGGCTTACTTCTTTGATTGAATTTGGTAGGTAAGTTTCCATGTAGTATTGTCTTGTTAGTTGGTCGACATTTCCAGCGTTAGCACCATTGCTTTGTAGGTAGTTTTTAAGGTCATCTGTGAGATTTGGGTGATTAGCACCATAGGCATCGTCTGCAGCTTTCATACTGATAGTTGACATGCTGACGTTAAACTCTGCTTTATCTTTAGCGACGATAATGTTATCAACAGTGTAGCTACCGCGTTCACGGTTAGCAGTTTGGACCCAACCAAAAACTTTTGGAATTTCATCACCGGTTGGTTTGATATGATCAGTATCATCATAGCTGTATTGAAGGCTATCTGAGAAATATTGATTAAGTTCACCCTTGGCTTTATCCAAGTCGTTAGAAACAAATTTACTGTAGTCTTTGCTTTCACCACCTAGAAGAACTGCGTTGAAATAAGCGTCAATAGCCTTTTTAACATTGGTAGTTGTTTTACCATCGAAATCTTTTAGGTTAGTAGAAACTGTTTGTCCCTCTGTTTTCTCATCTTTTGATTCAAAATAGAGTTTATAGCTTTCATTGTTGTTAACTTCGAAAAAGAGTGAGACAGTCTTGTAGTCGTCAGCTTCAAGCTTCCCAAAGTCATCTGTAGCGTCCTCTACGTTCTTATTTTTATTGAAGAGAGTAGGTAGGTCGCCCTTGTCGAGCATGCTTGCTGTGACTTTTTTACCATCTTTATCTTTGAGGTAGAATTGTTTAGCAGATGTTTTGAGCTCATTTTCCATATCTTCCGAAGTATTCTCGAGTTTGAATGAAACTTCGACTAGGGTTTGGTCGTCCTTGAGCTTGAGGTCGCTTCCTGACATATAGACAATATCGTTAACAGAAAGCTTGGCATCAAGTTTTGGCTTGGCACATGCTGAGAGCGTTAAGATGGCTGCTAGAGCAAGAGCCCCAGAGTAAAGATATTTTTTCATAAATAATCCCCCATTATTTTATTTAGGTTATAGGTCTATTGTATCATGAAATATGCCTTGAGATTATTAGAAAATTGGGTTTCAAGCCTTTTCTTATGCTATAATAGGATTACTATTGTAAAAAAATGGAGAATCAAATGACAAAAACACCTTTTATTACGGCTGATAAACTTGAACAAATCACTGCAGAATTTCCAACACCTTTCCATCTTTACGATGAAAAAGGTATTCGTGAAACAGCGCGTGCAGTTAATGCAGCCTTTTCGTGGAATCCAGGTTTTAAAGAATTCTTTGCTGTAAAAGCTACACCTAATCCAGCAATCCTCAAAATCTTGAAGGAAGAAGGGTGTGGTGTCGATTGTGCGACCGATACAGAGCTTGTCATGAGTAAGAAAATTGGTTTCGATAGTAGCGCCATTAGCTTTACGTCTAATGATACACGTGCAGAAGAGTTTGTTTACGCTCGTGATATTAATGCGACAATTAACCTTGATGCTTACGAAGATATCTTTTTCTTGGAAGAGGCTGCAGGACTTCCTGAAACCCTTTCTTTGCGCTTTAACCCAGGGGGCGTCTTCTCTCTCGGTACTGATATCATGGATCATCCTGAAGAATCAAAATTTGGGATGACTAAGGAACAGCTCTTCAAAGGCTATGCTTACCTTAAAGAAAAAGGAGTGAAATCATTCGGCTTGCATGCTTTCTTAGCATCAAATACAGTAACGAATGAGTATTACCCAACCTTGGCTGCTCAACTGTTTGAATTGGCGGTAGAAATTAAGAATGAACTTGGTGTTAGTCTTGACTTTATCAACTTATCAGGTGGTGTCGGAGTAGACTACACACCGGCCAATAAACAAAATGATATTGCCGTTATCGGTGAAGGCGTTCATGCTAAATTTGATGAAATCCTTGTTCCGAATGGTCTTGGACATATCAGTATTTACACTGAGCTTGGACGTTTCATGACAGCACCTCATGGCCTTGTCGTTACTAAGGTTCTTCATATTAAGGACACTTATCGCCGTTATGTTGGTGTAGATGCTTCTGCGGTTAACTTGCTCCGTCCAGCTATGTACGATGCTTACCATCACATCACGAATATGACTAATCCAGATGGTGACATTCAAGTAGTTGATGTGACAGGCTCGCTTTGTGAAAATAATGATAAGTTTGCTAAGAACCGTGAATTGCCAGAAGCTCGTATTGGAGATACCTTGGTTATCCACGATACAGGTGCTCATGGTTTCTCAATGGGTTACAACTATAACGGACGTCTTCGTTCTGCAGAAATTCTCTACCAAGAAGATGGCACAGCTCGTATGATTCGTCGTGCAGAGACGATGAATGATTATTTTGCCACTCTTGATGGTTTTGATTTTGATATTTAACAAAAAAAATAAGCTAGGCCTTAAAGGCCCTAGCTTATTTTACTTTAATGATGACAGCTTCAAGAATGATATCGGCTAACTCCTCAGGGGATTCGATACAGCCTTCTTTGAGCCATAGTGTTAAAATGGTAACAATGGTGCTAACATAAACTTCCAATGAATATTTGGCAGGGATATGATAGCTTTGTTCCATGAGCTCTGTAACATTTTCAATATCAGAGTTAAGGATAGTCTCGATAATGAATTCACGAATCATCTCATTGATGTTTGGAATGTGTGTCATCAAGGTGAGACAGAGTTTTTGATTTTCCTTAAGATATCGTAGCATTTCAGTGACAACACCCTCTTGGTAGGTCATGTCTTCCTGAAGAATACTTGAGATTTTATCTAAAATCTTTGAGAAGGTTGTTTCAACCAAATCTTCCTTATTTGAATAGTAGTAGTAGAAGGTCGGTCTGCTGAGATTTGCCTTCTTGATGATATCTGTGATGCTGATTTGTTCGAGTGAACTCTCCTCTAAGAGTTCAATAAATGCGTTGACAATTTTTCGTTCGGAAATAGTTGCTTCCTTGAGCATAAATAAACCCCTTTATATAAACATAATAATAATTCCACAACCTATATAATAACCTATTTTTGTTCTAGAAATCTTACAAGTCCTTTACAGTTGTAAGTGAAAAATACTGAAAGTCTCATTTTATCGGTATTTTAAACGAAAAAACTATTTTTCTATACGTTTTTAAGAATCAACGTCTTATTTGTCAGTAGGGGCCATTTTTGCTATAATATAAGGTAAATCAACGTTATAGGAGAAATGAATTTATGAACACCGTCCTTTGGATTATTCTTGTTTTTGTAGCCCTTTTGGGTGGTTTTTATGGAGGCGCTTACTTTGCCCGCAAACAAATGGAGAAAGAATTGGCTGAAAATCCTCGTTTGAATGTGGACGCTGTTCGTACCATGATGTCAGCTGCGGGTCAAAAACCAAATGAAGCAAAAGTGCGTCAAACATATAACCAAATTATCAAACAACAGAAACAAGCACTTGCAGATAGCAAGAAAAAGAAAAAATAATGGTGGGGAGCTGGGACGTGAATCTCAGCTTTTTACATGTAACCTAGGGGATAAGGAGGCAAGATGGATAATCGACCTATAGGATTTTTAGATTCTGGTGTCGGAGGACTGACGGTGGTACGTGAACTTAAACGTCAGTTGCCTCACGAGTCTATTGTTTATATTGGTGACTCTGCTAGGGCACCGTATGGTCCTAGACCGGCAGAACAAATTAGACAGTATACCTGGCAGTTGGTTAAATTCCTTCTGACCAAAGATGTAAAGATGATTGTTATTGCCTGTAATACGGCAACAGCAGTAGTTTGGGAGGAAATCAAAGGAGCCCTGGATATCCCAGTGCTAGGTGTAGTTTTGCCTGGTTCTAGTGCGGCTATTAAGTCTAGCCAATCGGGTCATATTGGTGTCATTGGGACTCCAATGACGATTGCCTCTAACATCTATGAACAAAAAATTAAGCATTTGGCACCACAAATGAATGTCTTGAGTTTATCTTGTCCTCGCTTTGCCCCTATTGTTGAATCCAATGAAATTAACTCAAGTGTGGCTAAAAAAATTGTTTATGAAAGCATGGCACCTTTAGTCGGTAAGGTAGATACCTTGGTTTTGGGTTGCACCCATTACCCACTTTTACGTCCCATCATCCAAAATGTTATGGGGCCAAGTGTCAAGCTAATTGATAGCGGAGCTGAAACAGTTCGTGATGTTTCTGTTTTGCTCAATTATTTTGAGATTAATCGCAGCCGTGAAGTCGAAGACAAGACGGAAGAATATTACACCACGGCTAGTGTGCTTGGTTTTAAAGAAATCGCAGAACAATGGCTAGGTGAAGAAGTTGCTGTCCAACATGTCGATTTGGACAAGGAGTTAGAAAATGACTAAATCAATTTTTGAATATAAAGACGAACAAGACTGGTATTTGGCTAGTTTTGGAAGCTACAATCACTTGACTTGTTTTGGTGGTGATGAGGCCTATGAACAATTTGTTGACTTTTTCCAAGCCTTGACTAACGTTTTGGCTGTTAGTGGCCTTCAGTTACATATTGCTAAACATTCTTCAGACCTTCGCTTAGTATCCTTTATTTTGGATTGCTTGAAAGAGGAAACTGGTCGTGACTTAGCTGTTACGCAACATCAAGGGGCTTTGGTAGTTAGTGAAGGAGATAAGCTTGTCTATGTGCATGTGCCTAGAGAGGGTGTCGCCTTGAGTGATTTCTTTGGTTCTGATAACAAATCAGACTTTGGTGATGTCCTATTGATTGCGACACGCAATGAGGGAAAAACCAAGGAATTTCGTAAACTATTTGGAAAACTAGGCATTAAGGTAGAGAATCTTAATGATTATCCAGACCTTCCTGAAGTTGCTGAAACGGGTATGACCTTTGAAGAAAATGCACGCTTGAAGGCGGAGACCATTTCTGAATTAACTGGTAAAATGGTCCTCTCAGATGACTCTGGTTTGCAGGTAGATGTTCTTGGAGGTTTACCAGGAGTTTGGTCTGCACGCTTTGCAGGTCCTGATGCTACGGATGCTGAAAATAATGCTAAATTATTGCACGAGCTAGCTATGGTGCTTGATGATAGCAAACGTACTGCGAACTTCCATACAACCCTAGTTGTTGCGGCCCCTGGACGTGATAGTTTGGTTGTTGATGCCGACTGGAAGGGTTATATTGGCCGAGAACCGAAAGGTGACAATGGTTTTGGTTATGATCCACTCTTTTTAGTTGGTAATACAGGTAAAACGGCAGCAGAGCTTTCTGCAGAAGAGAAAAATGAACAATCTCACCGTGGACAAGCTGTTAAGAAACTTATGGAGGTCTTCCCAGCATGGCAGAACAAACAATAATCGTAATGAGCGACTCCCACGGAGAACGTGACATTGTAGTAGATATAAAAAATCGTTATCAGGGGAAGGTAGATGCTATTTTCCACAACGGAGATTCTGAGTTAGAATCAAGTGATCCTGTCTGGGACGGTATCCATGTGGTTCGTGGTAACTGTGATTATGATTCAGGTTATCCAGAACGTTTGGTCGTTAAACTTGGTGATGTGATTATTGCACAAACACATGGTCATCTTTATGGCATTAATTTTACCTGGGACAAGTTAGATCTTTGGGCGCAACAAGAGGATGCAGATATTTGTCTCTATGGACACTTGCATGCGGCAGCAGCTTGGCGAAATGGTAAGACAGTGTTTATCAACCCAGGTTCTGTTTCGCAGCCACGTGGGCCTATCCATGAGAAACTTTATGCTAAGGTGATTATAAACAGTGCAAAAATTCGTGTGGAATATTACACACGTGACCATGAACTTTATTCAGAACTTACACAGGAATTTGAACGATGATTGCTAAAGAATTTGAAGATTTTTTGTTGGCTCATTTAGATAATTATTTAATTCCATCAGATCAGGTTGCTATTTTTATTGATAGTCACAACGCTGATCATGTGGTCTTGCTTTTGACAAGCAATGGTTATTCGCGCGTTCCCGTTTTGACTAAGGATAAGCACTATCTTGGGACCATATCTTTAACGGATATTAAGCGTTATCAAGATGAACATAACTTGCAAGAGTGGGAGATGGTTAACCGTGATATCGGGCCGATGACATCAGATGTTGTGGAAACAGTGGAAGATAATGCCAATCTAAATGAGGTAATGCATAAGCTAGTTAATAATCCTTTCCTTCCTGTGGTTGACAGCCAAGGTATTTTCAAAGGAATTATCACACGAAAATCGATTCTAAAGGCGGTTAATAGCCTCTTACATGACTTTACACATGACTATATCATCATTCCAAAAACAACTGACAACTCAGATCACTGATTTTCTGGCTACTAAGGTCATTTCAGAGAGCTCAAAGCAAGCTTATGCTTATGATCTTAAGCAGTTTACAACTTTGATTTCAGGACAAATTGATCAAACCACTTTAAAGCTCTATGAAAACCAACTCAAGGAATGGAAGCCATCCGTACAAAAACGTAAGCGCTCTGCGGTCAATCAATTTTTACTATATCTCTATCAAAAGGGTGAATTAGCGAATTTTTTCAAACTATCAGAGATGGTAACGCCACCTTCTCAGGAGGATAAGATGCAGATACTGGATCTTTCGTCGCTTTATGAGGGACGTGAAGGGGCTGGGAAACTGGCCTGTCTGCTGATTCTAGAGTTGGGGCTCTTGCCTTCAGAGATTTTGGAGTTGGACTGGTCCGATATCGACTTGGATTTTGGTGTTGTAACTGTGGCCAAGGGAACGACTAAGCGTGTTCTTAGACTTGAAGCAGATTTGAAACAGTATTTGTTGGCTATTAAAGATGTGAACAGTCAGGGATTGCTTTTGGGTAAGGTCTATACTCGACAATGGCTGTATAAGCAAATCCAGACTTATGTTAGTGACTGTGGCTTATCGAATGTGACTGCTCAAGTCTTGCGTCAGCAATTTATTCTTAGACAAATTGAAAAGGGAACGGGCGCCTTTGAACTTGCTCGTTTACTGGGACTAAAAAGTCCAGTGACCTTGGAGAAATACTATAAAATCTAATGGATATTAAGTTAAAAGATTTTGAGGGGCCACTGGATTTGTTGCTCCATCTGGTTTCTAAGTATGAGGTAGATATTTACGATGTCCCCATTGTTGAGGTTATTGAGCAATACTTGGCTTATTTGGCAACCTTGCAAGCCATGAAGCTTGAAGTTGCTGGGGAATATATGCTTATGGCTAGTCAGCTCATGCTGATTAAGAGTCGTAAGCTTCTGCCGACAGTGGTGGAAGCTGAGCCAGAAGCAGATGATCCAGAACTAGAGCTCTTGAGTCAGTTGGAAGAATATGCACGCTTCAAAGCAATTAGTCAAGAGTTGGCTAAGCAGCATGAAGTGCGAGCTCAGTATTTTTCAAAACCAAAAGTTGAATTAGTTTATGAAGATGTGACGCTGAATCAGGATAAGACCATTCAAGACATTTTCTTGGCTTTTTCAAAAATCATGACTGAAAAGCAAGAAGAAATTCGCCGAAACCACACGACTATTGCGCGTGACGATTATAAAATTGAAGACATGATGCTGATTATTGAGGAAGCATTTGACTCAAAAAATGAGCTATATCTGGATGAACTTTTCACAGATGCTAAAGATATGAATCAAGTAATCACCCTCTTTTTGGCAACTCTTGAATTGATTAAAGTCCATCGCATATCAGTACAACAGGAAACAATTTTTGGCACAATCACACTAAGAAAGGAATGGACGAATGAGTAGTCACTTAGCACGATTAGAAGCTTTACTTTTTGTGGCTGGTGAAGATGGTCTTAGTCTACGTACTATAGCACAGCTTTTGGAAATGCCAGTGACGGGTCTGACTCAGTCTTTGGAGAAATTGCAAGCTAAGTACGAGGCAGATGAGGATTCAGCTCTGTGTTTATTGGAATCATCAAATACCTATAAGTTAGTGACTAAACCAGATTTTGCAAGTCTCCTTCGTGACTATTCTAAAACGCCTATTAACCAGAGTTTATCACGAGCGAGTCTTGAGGTCCTCTCTATAGTTGCGTATAAACAGCCCATTACTCGTGCTGAAGTCGATGACATTAGAGGTGTTAATTCTAGTGGTGCTATTGCTAAACTTCAGGCCTTCGATCTTATTCAAGAGGCTGGTAAAAAGGATGCTGTCGGTCGTCCTAACCTATATGCGACTACTGATTATTTCCTAGACTATATGGGCATTAACAGTTTAGACGAGCTTGTGGCGATTGATCAACTAGAACTTGAAGAGCAGGAAACGAGTCTCTTTAGGGAAGATGCTTCAGAGGAGCTTGAGGACTTGGACAATTAAGAGTAAACCTTGTTGAAACTAATCATTAAAAATAAAGAAACATAGCAGAGATGCTAGGTAGAAAGGATACAGCTTAAGCTGTAGAAAAAGAATGCGAATTAATAAATATATTGCCCACGCTGGTGTGGCCAGCCGTCGTAAGGCTGAGGAACTGATTAAAGAGGGTCGTGTGACCCTAAATGGTAAGACCGTTACGGAATTGGCAACAATTGTCAAAAATGGTGATATTGTAGAGGTAAATGGTAGCCCAATTTATAATGAAGAGAAGGTCTATTATCTTCTTAATAAGCCACGGGGGGTTATTTCTTCGGTATCTGATGAGAAAAATCGTAAGACGGTGATTGACCTCATGCCCCACGTTAAGGAACGTATCTATCCTGTTGGTCGTCTTGACTGGGATACGACGGGGCTTCTTATTTTGACTAATGATGGTGACTTTACCGATAAGATGATTCACCCACGTAATGAGATTGACAAGGTTTATTTGGCGCGTGTCAAAGGTATTGCGACCAAGGAGAACCTCCGTCCATTAACTCGTGGTGTGGTCATTGATGGCAAGAAAACCAAGCCAGCACGTTACAATATTATCAAAGTTGACCATGAAAAGAATCGTTCAGTTGTCGAATTGACAATTCATGAAGGGCGTAACCACCAGGTTAAGAAAATGTTTGAATCAGTGGGCTTGCTCGTTGATAAGTTGTCTCGTACCCGTTTTGGAACCCTTGATTTGACAGGGCTTCGTCCAGGTGAATCACGCCGTCTAAATAAGAAAGAAATCAGCCAGCTTCATAACGCTGCTGTCAATAAGGTCAAATAATGAAAAGATTTCTGATTGCCTTGGTCAGGGCTTATCAGAGATGGATTTCTCCCCTATTTCCACCGTCTTGTCGTTTTCGTCCAACTTGTTCGGTTTATATGATCCAAGCAATAGAAAAGCATGGCTTAAAGGGAGTTCTTATGGGAATTGCCCGTATCTTAAGATGTCACCCTTTATCAGAGACTGGAGATGATCCGGTGCCAGATTATTTTAGTCTAAAACGTAATAAAACTCCTTTGGATAAATGAATCCAAAGGAGTTTTTCTATGCTTAAGTTTTTGACCAAGTTTTTGGTAGGAAGAGGAGTAATAAAGGATAGATTTCCAAACGTCCTGCAATCATAGCAAATCCCATGATAAGCTTAGATAAAGGACTGAAAATAGCAAAGCTATCACTCGTTCCAAGTAAAGGTCCAATGTTGTTAAAGGTTGAAGCAGCAGCACTTGTCACAATCAAGAGGTCTTGATTATCCAGTGACAAAACAGTGACTAAACTTAGTATAATGAGTACATATACAGCTAGGTATTTGAGAACACTGTGCTGCGTTTCTTTATCGAGAACACTTCCATTAATATGAAGTGACAGGATACGATTAGGATAGAGGCTAGCCAGGGTCTGATTTCGTGCAATCTTAGCAATAATCATAGCACGGATAACCTTGAAACCACCAGCTGTAGAACCTGCTGACCCTCCGATAAACATCAGGAGGAGTAGGATATACTGAGAAAAGAGTGGCCATTTGGTAATATCTGTCAGACCAAAACCGGTTGTTGTGATGATAGTTGACACTTCGAAAAATGAGTATTTGAAAGAGTCAGCCAAATTGTGGTAGATTCCAAAAATATTGAGGATAATTAAACCAGTTGAAATAGCCACAATCGCAAAGTAGGTACGTAGTTCTTCATCTTGGAAGAAAAACTTGATTTTGCGAAGGAGGATATAGAAATAAAGGTTGAAGTTAACCCCAAAGAGTAGGGTACCAACAGTAACCACATAGGTAATCAGATCGCTGTGGTAGTGGGCGATAGAGTCATTATAGACAGCAAATCCCCCAGTACCTGCGCCCCCCATAGCAGTGATGATACTATCAAAGATTGGCATACCGCAAAGCCAGAGAATAACAGCAAAAATAACGAACATGGTTAAATAGATGATGTAAAGAATTTGAGCTGTATTTTTGAGCTTGGCCACGACCTTACCAAAAACTGGACCAGGCACCTCTGCACGCATAACCTCATGGTGACCATTTTTACTGTTGTTCATGATGGCTAGGGCAAAGACCAATACCCCCATCCCTCCAATCAAGTGGGCGAAACTTCGCCAGAAGAGGAGGGAGTGGGTAAGTACTCCAGTATCTGTGAGAATAGTAGCCCCCGTGGTTGTGAAACCAGAGCTCATCTCGAAGAAGGCATCAATGACACTTGGAATCTGACCAGCAAAGACGAAGGGCAATCCTCCAAAGAAGGACCAGAGCACCCAACAGAGGGCTACAATAAGCATCCCTTCTTTGGTGTAAATATGGTAGTTCTTCGGTTTAAAGAGAGTACCAAGTACTCCGAGAAAGAGGAGAATCCCCATCGTACCCAAGATGCTGGCAAATACTTTGGCATCTTCTTGATAAATGAGGGCAACGATAAGTGGTACAACCAAGAGAGCAGCCTCAATAAGCAGAAGCTTGGCAATAAGAAAACGGACAATAGATCGATTCATGGCAGCTTACCTCTTCAACAAGTCGTAAATATGAGTTACATTTTGTAAGAGTGTAACGATCACGATTTTATCCCCAATAGCGAGTCTGTCTTCTCCCGTTGGGAAAATAGATTTTCCATTGCGAATAATAGCAGCGATAAGGACACCATTAGCAAATTCAAGCTCAGAAAGTTTCTTCCCAGCGATTTTGTTGTTTTCCTTAATTTGGAATTGCAAGGTTTCGATACGACCATTAGCCACATGGTGAAGGGCATCGAGGCTAGAATCTTTAGCATTATAACGCCCACGGACAAAGTGCATTACAGTGTCAACGGCAATACTCTTAGGTGTGACAATTGTTGTTGTCTCACGTGTATCGATAATCTCTAAAAGACTGGTACGGTTGACTTTAGTAATATTCTTGTGAATACCAAGGCTTTCGAGGAACATAGAGGTGATGATATTTTCTTCATCTACTCCAGTTAGGGTAGCTACGGCATCATAACTGGATGCACTTTCCTCGAGAAGAAGGTCTTTAGCAGTACCGTCACCTAAGATAACAGAAACTTCAGGGAAGACCTGACTAAAGGTTTGTGCACGGTCCATTTTTTGCTCAATCAATTTGACCTTAATACGATTGTTTTTCAAGATATTGAGCAAGTAGTAGGAGATACGTCCAGCACCAATCAACAAAAGTTTTTTGATGCTTTTTGGCTTGATGTAACTGTGGAAAAGCGCCATATCAACACGTTTACCAGTGACATAAATCTTATCCCCAATTTGCATGGTAGCATTCCCATCTGGAATGATGAGTTCACCTTGACGGTCAATCGTACAAACTAGAATATTGCCGAATTTCTTACGGAATTGTTCCATTGTCATACCAGACAATTGGCTATTTTCAGTGACTTTAAATGCCATCAGGATAACACGTCCGTTAGCAAAGGTTTCTACTGATAGAGCATTTGGAAATTCAACTGTATTGGCAATATAGCGAGCTGTTAAAAGTTCAGGATTAACTACTAATGAGAATCCAAGAAAGTTCTTGTCTTTGAAATAAGCATTTGAGTATTCTGGGTTACGCACACGAACAATGGTTTCTTTGGCACCCATTTGTTTAGCCAGAACGGCTGAAATCATGTTTACTTCATCTTTATCAGTCATAGCGATAAAAACATCGCAGTTGTTAACCTCGGCTTGTTCCAAGATTTTGAAATTAGCCCCATTACCAGCAAAGCCCATCACATCGTAACGTTTGCTGAGTCGTTTGAGGACCTCTTCTTTTTCTTCAATTAAAATAACATCGTGCTTCTCTTCAACAAGAGAGCGACAGAGTGCGGTACCGACTTTACCGGCACCTACGACAATAATACGCATGAGTTACCTCCAAATAATCATTACTATGATACTCTATTTTAGCTGAAAAATCACCCTTTTCGGCTAGCTTTATCAACTGTTCTTATTTAAAGTGAATAATGAAGTTATAAAAGTTACTTTTTTTTCTTAAAATAGTGTTGACTTTTACACTAGAAGTGCTAAAATATATTCAAAGATTCGTTATTTTAAATCTAACCTGTCATGATTTAAGCTAATGAACGTCCACAACCATGTCGTCTGCTGAGCTTGACTCCGGGCGACATGGTATTTTTTATGTCTAGGAGAATTGAGATGTCACGTAATCATATTGTCTTGTTTGAACCTCGCATTCCGCAAAATACTGGGAATATCGCTCGTACCTGTGCAGCGACTAACAGCCCTCTTCATATCATTCGTCCTATGGGATTTCCAATTGATGACAAGAAGATGAAGCGTGCAGGCCTTGACTACTGGGATAAACTTGACATCACCTACTATGACAATTTGGCTGATTTTATGTCTAAAAATCAAGATGGCCGTTTGCATTTAGTCACGAAGTTTGCAGATAAGACTTATTCAGACGAGAATTATGCTGATGGCGGAGACCACTATTTTATGTTTGGTCGTGAAGATACGGGTCTGCCTGAAGATTTTATGCGTGAGCATCCTGAAAAAGCTATTCGTATTCCGATGAATGATGAACATGTGCGTAGTCTAAATGTGTCCAATACTGTTTGTATGATTGTTTATGAAGCACTTCGTCAGCAACAGTTTGCGGGGTTAGAGTTGAGCCATCGTTACCAGAATGATAAATTAAAATAGAGACTATTAATAGTCGTTGACTATCATTTGATTAGAAATCTATAAATCGAAAGCCTTGTCATCAAGGCTTTTTTGTGTTAATCTTAAAGGGTCTTCAGGGCAGGGTGAAATTCCCGACCGGCGGTGATTCTATGGATAAGTCCGCGAGCGCAAGCTGATGAGGTGCGATTCCTCAACCGACAGTACAGTCTGGATGGAAGAAGACCAGTCTTTTTGCGTAGTCTTTTTTGACATAGGCAAATACATTGGGAACTTCTTTCAAATTGTTAAAATTTGGAGGAATTTTTTTATGACAAACACACGTAAATTGGCTTATATTGCCATTTTATCCGCAGTTTCATTCTTATTGCTTTATTTTTCATTTCCATTGATTCCAGCAGCAGATTTTTTGAAGGTTGATTTTTCAATCCTTCCAGTTCTTATCGCCTTGGTTATCTTTGATTTTAAGAGTGCTATTGGCGTTCTCTTACTTCGTTCATTGTTGAAGCTCTTGCTAAACAATGGTGGTCCAGGATCAATGATTGGACTTCCTATGAATTTCGTTGCTCTAGGAGTCTTTGTTTGGGGCCTAAGCTATTTTTGGAAAAAGAATCAAACGAGTAAGAATTATATTCTTGGATCTGTTTTGGGTACTGTCTTGCTTACAGTTGCTATGGTAGCACTTAACTATATTTATGCAGTACCACTCTATGCCAAATTTGCCAACTTTGATATTGCGCAATTTATAGGTCTCTATAAATACCTTTTCGCTATGGTAGTACCTTTCAATTTACTTGAAGGATTAATTTTTGCAGTAGCCTTTGCTCTGATTTATGCTCCACTTAAGTCTATTCTAGTAAAATTATAAATATGAAACACAAACACACACATTATATTTATGCTTCTTTTGCCTTATTGTTATTTGTTGCTCTCGGTTACATGGTTAAGTTCTACCCTGAAGCCTTGACAGGATTTGATAGCAACATTCAAACTTGGGTTCGAGGAGACTTACCAGCAGGATTGACACGCTTTTTTAAAACGATTACCATACTTGGGAATACGCCCGTACAGGCTATTATTGCAATCGTAGCAGTAATCTGGCTTTATCTACGTCAGTATAAAGCAGAAGCTATCTTTGTAGGTGCCAGTGGGCTTCTCGCTAGTATCTTGATTGTAAGTTTGAAGTATATTTACCAGCGTCAACGCCCATCAATTACGCATTTAGTGCACGCTAGTGGTTATTCTTTCCCTAGTGGTCACTCTTTGGGAACTTTTATGATTCTTGGAGCAATTGCCATTGTTCTTGCTCAGCGTTTGGCGAAAAAAGAATCTAAAATAGCAGTTTATGGTATTACTGGGCTTCTGATTTTCCTTGTTGGACTTTCGCGTATTTATGTAGGTGTTCATTATCCAACAGATGTTTTAGCTGGCTTTACCTTAGCCTTTGGGTTGCTTAATGCTATTTATCCAACTTATGATCGCATTCGCTTTGAATGGCGATTCCAAAGTAAACAGAAATAAAAAAACATGTAGTTTTAAACTGCATGTTTTTTTGATACAAAGGAAGGTCTTTCCTATATAAAATGTATAAAAATAGCTTATTTTGACTATTGTTCTGTTAAAAATGCATTAACTGTATATTAATTATATTATAATTATGATATAATGTTTTTAAAATTTCGAAATAAAGGAGTGTCTCTTGAACATAAAAGACAGCATTGGACTAAGAATCAAAACTGAGCGTGATCGCCAGCAGATGTCACGTGAAGTGTTATGTTTAGATGGTGCGGAATTGACTGTTCGTCAGTTAATTCGCATTGAAAAAGGGGAGTCGCTCCCGTCTTTGGATAAATTATCTTATATTGCAAAACGTCTAGGAAAAAATATGACCGATTTATTGGATCATGATAATATTACTATCCCTGACGAATACTACGAGATGAAGAATCGTCTGATTAAGTTTCCAACGTATAGAAATCCAGAAAGAATAAAGGCTAAACTTGCCTTAATTGAGGAGGTCTATGAGAAATTCTTTGAACTTCTCCCAGAAGAAGAATTGTTAACTCTAGATATTTTGGAAAATATTTTGAGTTTTACTAGTTGGGAAGAGAGTCCTAAAGTTGAGGAAATATATGAAGACTTGTTTGAACAAGTCAAAAGGAAGAAGAAATTCTCAACTAACGATTTATTAGTTATTGACTATTATTTCTTCCATCTTTATGGAAGAAAGCAGTATGATAAAAAACTTTTTGAAAGAATCGTAAAGAGAGTATTAAATCAGGAAATTTGGACAGATGATGTCTATAATATTGTTTTATTTAACGATTTGATGGCTATCGCTGCTTTGAAGATTTTTCACAATTCCTTCTCAGACTTCTTAACAGTTGTGGATAAAGCCTTAGCTGTTATAGAAAAATCACAATTCTATAGCTATAAACCTAATGTTTTTGTTCTCAAAGCCAAATATGAACTTCTGCATAAAGGAAACAAGAAAGAGGCTGCAGAAAATTACGATAAGGCCATAATGTTTGCTTCCGTTTTAGAAGACTCGGTGCTAGAAGAAAGTATAAAGGCAGGTAAAGCGGCAGATGGTTTATAGAAATGGTGGTGACATAAATGTCACTACTTTTTTAATGGTTAAATGTTTACTATAGAAACATAAATAACAGTTAAAAGGAGTTTTATTTTGAAAAAACTAAAATTATTTACACTATTCTCACTACTTATTACTATCTTGCCTTATTTTGCAGGTTGTCTTTAATAAGGAGTCACCATGTCAAAATATCCATATATTTCACAGGTTGATCAGCGTGATTGTGGTGTCGCTGCCTTGGCTATGATTCTTAAACACTATGGTTCATCTTATAGTTTAGCTTATTTGCGAGAGTTGGCTCAGACTTCTCGTGAAGGTACTTCTGCGCTTGGTTTGGTGGAAGCGGCCAAGCAGTTGGGTCTTGAAACTCAGGCTATTCGTGCGGATTTAGACTTGTTTAAACAAGAAAACCTATCTTATCCTTTTATTGTACATGTGGTTAAAGAAGGTGGGCTGCAACATTATTATACGGTGTTTGGTCAAATCAAGGGGCAGCTTGTTATTGGTGATCCAGATCCTAGCAAGAAGGTCATTAAAATGCCCTTAGAGGAATTTGCCAAAGAGTGGACGGGAGTTACTCTCTTTTTTGTTCCAGGAGAAACCTACACTAAATACAAAGAAGATGTACCTGGACTTCTTTCATTTTTACCAATTTTGTTTCGTCGTAAGGGTTTGATTGCAGTTATTGTCTTATTAAGTTTTCTAGTGACCCTTGTTAATATTATTGGTTCTTATTATTTGCAAGCTATTATCGACCGTTTGATTCCTCAGGGGGCCTATAATCTTCTGACCATGATTTCGCTAGGCTTATGCATCTCTTATCTTGCTCAACAAGTTTTTACTTTTTTCAAAGATTATCTTCTACATCGATTGGGTAATTACCTGTCCATTGCTGTCATTCTTCCTTATATCAAGCATGTCCTTTCCTTGCCTATTAGTTTCTTTAGTTCACGTCGTACTGGTGAAATCACGTCACGTTTTGGAGATGCTAACACTATTATCGATGCTCTAGCTTCAACGATTTTATCGATTTTCCTAGATGTGACCATTGTGATGACTCTAGCTGTGGCTCTTATTGTACAAAATCAGTCACTTTTTGTGATGACTCTCACGGTAGTTCCTCTTTATGTTTTAATCATTGTGGTATTCTATAAGCTTTTTGAAAAGGAAAATTATCAATTGATGGAGGCAAATAGTCAGGTCAATACCGCTGTTATTGATGATTTGCGAGGTATTGAAACCTTAAAATCCTTGAGAGTTGAGGATAGACGTTATCGGGAAATTGAGGTGAAATTCCATGACTATTTGAAGAAGTCCTTGTCTAAGGCCAAGTGGCAATTAACGCAGGATGGGTTAAAGACAGGGGTTCAGTTAGTTTCTAATGTCTTTATCCTCTGGTATGGGGCACAATTGGTTATGGAAAGGCAACTATCTGCAGGTCAGTTGATTACCTATAATATGTTGTTGAATTATTTTACAACTCCTTTAATTAATATCATCAATCTCCAATCTAAAATTCAGCAAGCCAAAGTCGCCAATAATCGTCTTCAAGAAGTATATGTTGTGGACAAGGAAGAAAAAGGAAAACTTAAAGAGTTATCTTTTAAACAACTTGCTTTTAAAGGAGTTAGTCACCGTTTTAGTTATCAGCAAGAGACTCTTAGTAAGATTGATTTAACGATTCATAAGGGTGAGAAAATCGCCCTCATGGGTCAGAGTGGTTCTGGAAAAACGACCTTAGCTAAAATGTTGTCAGGTTATTATACGAAATCTAGTGGTCATGTAACCCTAGATAAAGATACCATTAGCCATGCGGAGTTGCGTCAAATGGTGACTTACGTTCCCCAGCAGACCTATGTGTTTACGGGGACGATTTTAGAGAATCTTCTATTAGGATTTGAAGGAGAAGTTGACGAGAAAAAGCTTATTAAAGTTTGCCAACAAGCTGATATCTTAGAGGATATTCAAAGAATGCCACTAGGCTTTCAGACCCAAGTATCTGAAGACGGTGGTTTGTCTGGCGGTCAAAAACAAAGATTAGCTATAGCAAGGGCTCTATTGTCCAAACAACCTATCTTGATTTTTGACGAAGCTACCAGTGGTCTCGATAGTGATACTGAAAGCAGGGTCATGGCTAATCTTGCTAAGATTAAACGAACAATGATTTTTATTGCTCACCGCAATAGTGTACGTCAACATGTCAGTCGTGTAGTGACCATGGTGAGTGGCCAGATTGAGTCAGACAGTGCTAATTTCAATCCATTCCAGTTTATTTAAAATAATCTTCCTATTATGTATGTAGATAACTTAAGAAGTCTAAATTTTCACATCTTGCACCTATCTTATTAATATAGTATACTGGTAACAGACTATTAAGAGGTGTAAACATGTTAGAGGCATATAAAAATTTTTGGTTAGGCTATCTCGATTTTTATGGTCGTACAAAACGATCAGACTATTGGTGGGTTGTCTTGATTAATGGAATTATCGGTAGTTTGATTTTCCTACTGATGGACTTACTTGGGGAAACAAGAGCTGCTGGCTTTACATTGACAGCTTTCATTCTATTTATAGCAGCAACGGCGCTTCCTACCATTTCTATGCAGATTCGACGTCTACGTGATGCCAATTTCAATGTTGCTTGGATTGTATTAAAAGCGACACCACTACTAGTAGTACTTTGGGTGATGTATGCCTTTCCTACAAGAGATTCAAAATAACTCCAATATAAAAAGGGTGAAACTAGTTAATCTAGTTCCACTCTTTTTTCTTATAAAATAAAGCTACCTAAGAGGCTAACCAAGGTGAAGCTGATAGTTGCATAAAATACAGCGAGACGGGTTGCCTGGATAGGCTTATAAAGTCTAATAAGTGTTAGGACACACCAAATAAAGAGTACTGTGACAAGCCAACCTGACAGTAAGCGACGTGGCGTTACACCATAGAGTGCTATATAAACGCCAAAGAGTTTCCAGCCGGCGATAAGGGCAAAGAGGCTAGCAAAAGTAAAGAGTAGGGTACTCAACAAACGAAGCCCCTTGTGGGTGAAGAAGTTTTCTTTAGAAAAAATGTAAAGTCCAGCTAGGATTCCCAAGTTAAGGGTAGAGACTCGAACTAATTGCCAGAAGCCCTGAACAGCAATATGTGAGGCTTGATGAGCTGGAATGTTGACTTGGTTGAGAGAAAGGAGTTCTCCCATTTGACTAGTGGCAGTTAATATGAATAGGGCATAAGTAAGGCAGAGGCTTCCGAGTACGATATAAGCTGCTACTTTTGGAAACTGACGGGTTGTTTTAAGACGGCCTTCAAATCGTTTTTGACTAAGTGGCTTTTCTTTTGCCAAATAGGTTGCAACGAGTTGAGCAAAAAGTCCTAGAGCCAGAGGGATACTGGTTATTAAACGAGAGAACAATAATCCGTTATCCTTGAAGGTGATAGTGAAATCAAGTAGAGTAGCAAGTGTCTGGAAGAACTGTTGTCAAAGTTGTCCGAAAGCAGGCAAGACCTGACTAAGCTGACTAGCAGCGAATACAGTCAGTACCAAGGCAATCATGATACTAATGAGAATCATCCATTTGTGGTTCTGAACTGCGTGCTTTTCTTCTTCAGAAAGCTCTTGTTTAGGTGCTGTTTTATAGAGTAGTGTCCAGGCTCCGATAAAGAAATATTTCAGTGGGAAGATGCAGCTAGTGTATATGAGGTCTAGCCAAACCATAATTCCCAAACGGTCTTGACTACTTTGTCCAGTACGTGCCATTAAGTAAAGGAGGATACTCGCATGAAGGCAAAGAATCTGAGCGCTCCCCCAGTTGTCGTGCAGACCCCAAAGACTAATTTGTAAACCTTGTAGTAGACTAGTGACCATAAATATTGCCGATTCAAGTCGCATTCTCTTTGCTTTTCCACCTAATAGACGACAGCCCAGTTCAATCGTACTTATCAAGACAAGGGTTGTTGGAAAGGCAAAGGAAAAATGGGTCAAGTAAGTGACATACAGGAAGCAGGCCACGAGACAGGCGACAATCAGTCCCTTAATTTTCCAAATGTCTTTTGGTGAAAAATATTCCAAGAGTTTCTTGGTTTTGGTTTGAAGACTAGTCTTTTCGTCGGAATATTCCTGGGAGACTAGCTGTAAATTAGTAGTATAGTTATTTGTTTCCATCATAATTCTCCTTTTGGATGTTAGTCCAAAAAAGACTTTATCATAAAAAATGTTCATTTTTGTCACCCAACTGTAAAATTACTAAAAATAGGTCTATGGACTTAGGTCTGGAGAATGAGTTGGAAAAATAGGTGAGTAAAAAATATTATGTTCACATTGAATGATAGATTGTACGGGCTATATTGTCAGAAACTGTCAAATGCTAAAGATAGTTTTTTAGAGATTAACTGTTTGTTTATCTAGGATTGAGCAAAGGACTTCTATCGAGGATCACCAAAGGTGATGTCATTTTTTGACACTATATGTTAGATTGACTGCCATCTAAATGTTGCAAAATTTCTGAAAATTCGTTGACATGTGTTGTCAAAGTAGTATGATATTAACATAAAAAACTTAGGAGGTTCTTATGTTAGGTGTCATCCTACTCTATGTTGGTATGGTTTTGATGAGTAATGGACTCCATCGTTTAGAGGGTATTCCTGATAAATCAAATGTTGTCATGAATATCTTTACGGGTGGTCTGGGTTTGATTCTCAACATTATTGTCATTGCTTACGGAGCTTGTACAGGGCAAGGCGCTGAATGGTTTTATGGTAGCGCTACTGGTCTTTTATTTGCTTTCACCTATCTTTACTCAGCAATCAATACGATTTTCGATTTTGATCAACGTTTGTATGGGTGGTTTAGTTTATTTGTGGCAATTAATACGCTACCAGCAGGGATTCTTTGCTTAACATCTGGATACGGTGGTAATGCTTGGTATGGTATTATTTGGTTCTTGTGGGGTATCCTATGGCTAACTGCCTTTATTGAAATTAATCTTAAGAAGAATCTAGGAAAATTTGTCCCTTACCTAGCTATTTTTGAAGGAATTGTAACAGCTTGGATTCCAGGGCTTTTGATGCTTTGGGGCAAGTGGTAAGCATTGATTTAAGGAGGAAAAACGATGCAATTGACAATGCGCGAGCAGGAAAAAATGATGATTAGCCTTGCGGCTATGATTGCTCAACGACGTAAAGACAAAGGAATCAAATTGAATCATCCAGAAGCAGTTGCTTTAATCACTGACTATGTGCTTGAAGGTGCAAGAGAAGGTAAAACTGTTGCCCAACTGATGGATGAAGCTCGCAATCTCTTAACACGTGAAGATGTTATGGAAGGTATTGCAGAAATGATTCCAATGATTCAAGTTGAAGCTACTTTTACGGACAGTACAAAACTGGTTACTGTTCATGATCCTATTCAGTAAGGAGAAGTGTAATGATTCCAGGTGAATACCATGTGGCGAGTGAGCCAATTGATTATAACGGTGGTTACGAAGCCATTAGTCTTGAAGTGAAAAATGTGGGTGACCGTGCTGCTCAAGTGGGTTCTCACTACCATTTTTATGAAGCAAACGAAGCTGGTCTTCAATTTGATCGTGAAAAGGCGCGAGGCAAACGTCTAGATATTCCAGCAGGTACAGCCATTCGTTTTGAGCCAGGTGAAACGAAAACAGTACAACTTATTGACTTTGGAGGGAAACGTCGTATTTTTGGTTTCAATAACAAGGTCAATGGTTTCTTAGACTAGAAAGAGGACAAATCGATGAGTTTTAAAATGGATCGTGAAGAGTATGCTCAACACTATGGACCAACTGTAGGTGATAGCGTACGTCTTGGAGATACCAATCTTTTTGCAGCCATTGAAAAAGACTTTACTGTTTATGGACAGGAATCTAAGTTCGGTGGCGGTAAAGTTTTGCGTGATGGTATGGGTGTTAGTGCTACGGAAACACGTGACAATCCATCAGTTGTTGATACCATTATTACAGGTGCAACCATCATTGACTATACAGGTATTATTAAAGCAGATATCGGTATTCGTGATGGTAAGATTGTTGCTATTGGTCGCGGTGGTAACCCAGATACAATGGACAATGTGGACTTTGTTGTGGGTGCTAGTACAGAAGCCATTGCTGCAGAAGGTTTGATTGTGACTGCTGGTGGTATTGACCTCCACGTACATTATATTTCTGCTGACCTTCCTGAATTTGGTTTGGATAATGGAATTACGACCCTCTTTGGTGGTGGTACTGGTCCCGCTGACGGTAGTAATGCAACAACATGTACACCAGGTAAATTCCATATTACTCGTATGTTGCAAGCTGTTGATGATATGCCTGCTAACTTTGGTTTCCTTGCCAAAGGTGTTGGTTCTGAGACTGAAGTGGTTGAAGAGCAAATTAAAGCTGGTGCAGCAGGAATTAAGACACACGAGGACTGGGGTGCGACTTACGCAGGAATCGATAATTCCCTTAAAGTTGCGGATAAATACGATGTTTCCTTTGCGGTCCACACTGACTCTTTGAATGAGGGTGGATTTATGGAAAATACTTTGGAATCCTTCCAAGGTCGTACCGTTCATACCTTCCATACCGAAGGTTCAGGTGGTGGACATGCTCCAGATATCATGGTCTTTGCTGGTAAGGAAAATATTTTGCCATCATCAACTAACCCAACTAACCCATACACCACAAATGCTATTGGTGAGTTGTTAGATATGGTTATGGTTTGTCACCACTTGGATCCAAAAATCCCAGAAGACGTCTCTTTTGCTGAATCACGTGTACGTAAACAAACTGTGGCTGCAGAAGACGTTCTTCACGATATGGGTGCCCTTAGTATCATGACTTCAGATGCCATGGCAATGGGACGTGTCGGTGAAGTAGCAATGCGTTGTTGGCAACTAGCTGATAAGATGAAGGCTCAGCGTGGTCCACTTGAAGGGGATTCAGAGTTTAACGATAATAACCGTATCAAACGTTACGTGGCTAAATATACAATTAACCCTGCTATCACTAACGGTATTGCAGACTATATCGGTTCTGTAGAAGTTGGTAAATTTGCAGATTTGGTTATCTGGGAACCAGCACAATTTGGTGCAAAACCTAAGTTGGTGCTTAAGGGTGGTATGTTAACTTATGGTGTTATGGGTGACGCTGGTTCAAGTCTTCCAACACCTCAACCACGTATCATGCGTAAATTATATGGTGCTTACGGTCAAGCGGTTCATGAAACAAATCTAACGTTTGTCTCTCAATATGCTTATGATCACGGTATCAAAGAAGAAATTGGTTTGAATAAGATTGTTCTTCCTGTTAAGAATACGCGTAACTTGACTAAGCGTGATATGAAGCTTAATGACTACGCTCCAAAAACAATCCGTATCGATCCACAGACCTTTGATGTCTTTATTGATGATGAGTTGGTTACTTGTGAGCCAATCCATACGACATCATTGTCTCAACGTTATTTCTTGTTCTAAGGAAGACGCTATATAAATGAGGCTGGAATTTTTCCTCCAACCTCTTTTGTATTTTATAGCCATAACGTTTTTAGTGCTTTATTAAGTTGCTATATGAGTTTGATGCTAGATTTTTAAAATGTAATAGAAAAGGAAAAAGTATGATTTTTACAAAAGTAGACGCTCTTGTTAAAGATATCGATGTGGATAAATACCATATTGAAACAGTCATTCTTTCGAGTGACGATCTTAACAAAAAAATTATTCGTGTGAAGAGTGATCATGGGAATGAATTTGGTATTCGTCTTGATAAGGGACAAAAATTGCAAAATGGATCTGCCTTTTTTATCGATGATCACCATGTCCTTGCTATTGGTGTTGAGTCACAGGATTTGATTGTCATCTCACCTAAAGATATGGATGAAATGGGAATCACAGCTCACATTCTTGGGAATACTCATAAACCGATTGAGGTGAAAGATGCCAAGATTTATTTAGAGGTTGACCCAGTTGTAGAGCAAGTCTTGACTCAAAAAGAGATTGCCTACACGATTGAAGAAGTGGTCCTTGATAAACCCCTACGCCATGTGAATTTAACTGCCCATGAACATTAATCCCTTTGCTAATGTGTCTTTGCAAGATTATCTTGAAATTGTGCAAATTGTTGATTCAACCTTTCCAATTGGATCATTTAACCACTCATTTGGGATGGAAAATTATCTGCGTGAAGACACTGTAACAGATGATAAAGGTTACGAAGAGTGGCAAGAAGCCTATTTAGCTAGTCAGTTTAAATATGGTGAAGGTCTTGTAATCAAACTGGTTTATGATGCTATGGTTACAGATAACATAGAGCAGGTTTGGCATTATGATAAGGTCTTGACAGTTTCGACGCAAGCGCGTGAAACAAGACAGGGGACTAAGATGATTGCTAAGCAAATGCTTCGACTCATTCAAAGGCTTCATGCTATTCCGGTATTGGATGACTATCAGTCTAAAATACGTAAGGGTGTGGTCTTCGGCAATCCAGCTATTGTCTTTGCGCTCTATGTGTTTAACAAGGGCTTGGGATGTAATGAAGCCATAGCACTTTATGGCTATAGCGTGATTTCGACGATGGTTCAAAATGCTGTGCGTGCCATTCCCCTTGGACAGTTTGCTGGACAGGAGATTGTTTTACGTAGCTTTTCGCAATTAGAAAAAATGACACAAGAAATTCAAGAATTGGATGCGTCCTACCTTGGGGCCAATACGCCTGGTCTTGAATTAGCTCAGATGAAACATGAAACACAGGTATTCCGCCTATTCATGTCCTAAAATATCAACAAGGTTGAGAGGAAAAAACAATGACAAAACGTACTGTAATTATTGGAGTTGGTGGACCTGTTGGTTCAGGTAAAACCCTTTTGCTTGAGCGTCTTACACGACGTATGTCCGACTTAAATTTAGCAGTTATTACTAACGATATCTATACAAAAGAAGATGCCCTTTTCTTGGCTAAAAATTCAAGCTTAGACGAAGACCGTATCATTGGTGTAGAAACTGGTGGATGTCCTCATACTGCGATTCGTGAGGATGCCTCTATGAACTTTGAAGCGATTGAAACTCTTCAAGAGCGCTTTAACCATGATTTGGATGTTATTTTCCTTGAAAGTGGTGGAGACAACTTGGCTGCGACCTTCAGCCCTGATTTGGTTGATTTTACCATTTATATTATTGACGTTGCTCAGGGTGAAAAAATTCCACGTAAGGCTGGTCAAGGGATGATTAAGAGTGATTTGTTCTTGATTAATAAGACTGACCTTGCACCTTATGTTGGAGCCAACCTAGACCGTATGCGTGAAGATACCCTTCATTTCCGTAACGAAGATTCTTTCATTTTCACAAATTTGAATAATGATGACAATGTTAAGGAAGTAGAAGAGTGGATTCGTAAGAATTTCCTACTAGAGGACTTGTAAGATGACACAAGTTTATGATGGTTTTGTCCATCTTGGTTTTTCGAATCGAAATGGTCGCACAATCTCTCATAAGAAATACCAAGAGGGGAACTCTCGAGTGTCAGCGGATAATTCGGATGCCAATGGTGTGCCTTACTATTTTCTCATTAATATGGGTGGGGGATTTGTCGAGGGTGAGCAGTATCAAGTAACCATTGATGTTAGTAAAGATGCTCATGCCCTAGTCACAACCCAAACACCGACTTATGTCTACAAGTGTGAAAAGGGACAGTTAACGCAACAGAATACGTCCATCACACTTGAAGAAGATAGTTATTTGGAGTACATGGCTGATGAAGTGATTCCTTATTTAAAATCACGCTATTTTCAAACCAGTCGTATTGATATGGATAAGTCTGCTCACTTGATTTATTCAGATGGTGTGACGGCAGGTTGGTCACACGAGGATCTACCATTTCAATATCATTATTTTCGTAATTTGACACAGATTTACCAAGATAATGAGCTTGTTTATAGCGATCAGACCCTCTTAGAGCCTCAGAAACAAGATATGTTTAAACTTGGTTATTTTGAAGGCTGGCGTAATTATAATAGTTTGGTAATGGTGTCACCAAATATTGACGAGGCTTTTGTTAAGGCTTTGCAGAAGCACTTAGAAGATCTGGATTTAGAGTCTGATTTTGCTATTTCATCCTTAGATATCCCAGGTCTGGTGTTACGTATCTTAGGAAAAACTGCTGAGGATAATCGTCGCGTCATTTATGCCTGTGCAGACTATTTTAGACAAGAAATACATGGATTAACCCCTTTGAATTTGAGAAAAAATGATATGAGGAGATAAAAATGCATATTCCTGAAAATTACTTGAGTCCTACGACTTGTGCAGCAATGGGAGCAGTGATGTTGCCTATTTGGTATAAGGCCGTCAAGGAGGTAAAGGTTAAAGTTGATACGGATAAAAAAACGATTCCTATGTTGGGAATCGGGACTTCCTTGTCCTTTCTTATCATGATGTTTAATCTTCCAGCTCCGGGTGGAACTAGTGCCCATGCTGTTGGGGCAGTACTAATTGCTATATTGTTGGGACCTTGGGCTTCCTGTTTAGCAGTTAGTGTAGCCCTGGCTATGCAGGCCTTGCTCTTTGGTGATGGTGGAATCTTGGCCTTTGGTGCCAATGCCTTTTGTATGGCCGTTGTTATGCCATTTGTAGGTTATGCTGTTTATAAACTCTTGAATAAGTGGACAAAGAACAGGGTAATTGCCAGCTTTTTTGGAGGTTATATTGGGATTGTAGCTGCGGCCCTGACTGTTGCAGTTTTACTAGGAATTCAGCCTATTCTCTTTAAAGATAGCAGTGGTAATCCGCTTTACAACCCATACCCTTTGAGAGTGACACTTCCAGTAATGGGCTTGACTCACCTCCTCATCGGTCTGGTAGAAGGATTCTTCACAGCTGGTGTTCAAGAATTCATTGAACGTTTGAATATTGATAATACTCAGGAACTAACGACTAAAAAACTACGTCCTTTATTGTTCTTTATCCTAGCCTTGATTATCCTAACACCACTTGGTTTATTGGCGACGGGAACAGCTTTTGCGGAATGGGATGTCAAAGAGTTGGTAGAAAAATTGGCTCATTATCATGTGGAAGCCCAAGCGCCAAAAGGAATGTTGAATGGTTTCTCATTTAATGCCCTCTTCCCAGATTATAGTATTGCAGGCATTCCAGAAGCCTTGGGGTATATCCTAAGTGCGGCCTCTGCTGTTTTGATTTTCTTCATCCTCTATCGCTTGATTTTCGGTAGAAAGGTTGAAAAATGATTCTGCCAGATTGGATGTTAGAAGAACGCCCAGAAGTGACTAAAGTTGGTAAAAATAGCTTTCTTATCCGAAATCGTCACCATTTGGAAGCTCTTATCCAAAAGTTTGAGACACGCCCTGTGTCAGTTGCATCAATCTTTCATCCAACGGCTAAGGTTTTGCTTCTCCTCTTGTTTCTTTTTTCAGTTGGGATTAGTCGAAACATTACGGTCTTATGGATTCTAGCCCTAGTCTTAGGATTTGCTGTGGCTTTCCTACCCCATTCCATTTTAGTCAGAACCTTAAAAAAGACCATTTTATTATTAGTCTTCCCTATAATTATTTATTTGCCCCATCTCTTATTTAGCGGTGGACAACCTCTCTTTCTTTTAAGGCTTCCCTTGATTGCTTTGGCCATTGCTTATTATTCGGAGACGAGTACGATAAGTGAGATGTTAGCTGCTTTAAAGGGCCTGCATTTTCCTGATCTTGTTCTGCTCCAGATAGATATCACAATTAAATATATCGATGTCTTTGGAAAACAATTAATGGATTTGCTCAAAGGGATTGAAGCACGAAGCTTTGGTGGCAATCATCGTTTCCGGATTGGAAGTAATATCTGGGGAATTTTATACCTTAAAGCTATTCGCTATGGTGAGGAACTGACTCAAGCCATGGAAGCACGTTGCTTTGTTGGTGAGTATGTCAAGTCATCACAGTCATTCACATGGAAAGACTGGCTGGCCTTGATAAGTCTAGTAGCAGTGATTTTAGGACAGATTCTGTTAGGAGGATGAGATGTTTCAATTGAATCAAGTGGCCTGTGCCTATGAACAAAAAAAGGTCTTTACTGGTCTTGATTTGGAGATTAGACAAGGACAATATGTGATGTTGATGGGAGAAAACGGGACTGGAAAATCAAGTCTTATCAGTTTATTAACCGGCTTCAAGCAGGAAGAATCTGGACGCATTCTTTTCTTAGGTAAGGACCTCAAAGAATGGTTGAAGGACAAACGTCGAAAGCGAGATTTTTATAGCCGCCTCGGAATCCTCTTTCAGGATGTGGATAGTCAATTATTTAATAGTACTGTCTATGATGAGATTGCTTTTGGACCTCGTCAGCTAGGTCTGACTGAAGAAGAGGTCTCACAGCGGGTCCAAGATACGCTATCCCTGCTTAAAATTGAAGATTTAAGGGATCGCGTTCCCTATCAACTGTCTGGTGGAGAAAAGAAGAAAGTGGCTTTTGCCAGTATCATGGTAACGAATCCAGATGTGTATATTCTTGATGAACCCTTCAATAATCTTTCTAAAGAATATGAAGAATTTTTTAGGGAACTTCTACATGAGCTTCATTCAGTTGGGAAAACCATTATCATGTCTGCTCATCACTTTAAGCACCTTCATCATGAAAAGGCTGATGTTCTTCTTTTTGAAGATGGCAAAGCTGATTTCTTTCCTGCCCAGGAAGTGCTCAATAACCAGCAAGTGATTGAGCGTTTGTCACATTATTAATAAGGAGAAGTAGGAAATCGTTATTGGTTTCCTGCTTTTTTCTTGTCAAACAATTGATATTTTTAGGTGATAGTATTTTCTTATCACCTTGATTATGTTTAAGTATTAGTTAAGCTTAGTGAATTCTGTTACAATAAAAACAATCAATCTCAAAGGAGAATATTATGAAACTTAAAAAAATTCTTGGAATTACAGGTGTAGCCATTGCTTCAGTAGCATTGCTTGCTGCATGTTCATCTAAATCATCAAAAGAAGCATCTAAATCTTCAGGTGCTAAAGAAACAATTAACTTTGCCACTGTTGGGACAACAGCACCATTCTCATATGAAGAAAATGGTGAATTGACTGGTTACGATGTGGAAGTGGCCAAAGCAGTCTTCAAAGACTCTGACAAATATGAAGTGAAATTCCAAAAAACAGAATGGTCTTCAGTCTTCACAGGTCTTGACTCAGCTAAATACCAAATGGCTGGGAACAATATCTCTTATTCAGAAGAACGTGACCAAAAATATCTCTTCTCATATCCAATTGGTACCACACCAGCTGTTTTGACTGTTCCAAAAGATAGTAATATTAAGAAATATGATGATATTGCTGGACACTCAACGCAGGTTGTTCAAGGAACATCGACAGCTACTCAATTGACAGAGTTTAACGATAAACATTCAGACAAGCCAGTTGAACTTAACTACACAAATGAAAATATTACACAAATGTTGACAAGTTTGAATGAAGGCAAGTACGACTTCAAGATTTTTGATGCACCAACTGTTAATGCAATCATCAAAAATAATAAATTGAGCAACTTGAAGACTATTGAGCTTAAATCTGATCAACAACCATACATCTACTTCTTGTTCGCAGATAACCAAAAAGACCTTCAAAAATTTGTAAACAAACGTTTGGAAGAACTCCAAAAAGATGGTACTTTGGCTAAGTTGGCTGAAAAATTCCTTGGAAATAAAGATTATATTCCAACTAAAGACGCTTTGAAAGTTCCAAGCAAAAAATAAGAAAGGAGCTGGGAATGATTCTCAGCTTTTTCATATAATTAAAATCTAGGACACGTTATAGTTAAAAACTATAGAGATGTACAATTATAAACAATTTGCTACAATTCTCATCCTATGGGATAATAATTTTACACTTAAAACAATTAAAGGGAGTTCGTTATGAAACTTAAAAAAATTCTCGGAATTACAGGATTGGCAGTCGCTTCAACAGTAGCTTTGGCTGCTTGTGGTGCTGGTGGTAATAAATCAGCTAAAGATGATAAAACTTTGACAGTTGGTATCATGACTTTGGATGATACAACTGAGCCATTGTGGGATAAAGTTAAAGAATTGGCTAAAGACAAGGGTGTTACTATCGAGTTGAAAGAGTTCACAGACTACAACCAACCAAATGAAGCCCTTAAAAACGGTGAAATCGATGTTAATGCTTTCCAACACATTTATTTCTTGAACAACTGGAACAAAGAAAATAAAGGTGATGTTGTTGCGGCAGCTGACACACTTCTTAGCCCAATCCACCTTTTCTCAGGTACTGAAAACGGAAAAGCTAAGTATAAAGATGTTAAAGAGCTTCCAGATGGAGCTACTATCTCAGTACCTAACGATGGTACAAACGAAAGCCGTGCTTTGACACTCCTTCAAACAGCTGGTTTGATTAAGTTGGATGTTAAAGATGGTGAATTGGCAACTATCAAGAACATTTCTGAAAATCCAAAGAAATTGGATATTAAAGAAATCGCAGCTGAACAAGCTGCCCAAACTCTTTCATCAGTAGATGCAGCAGTTGTTAACAACTCATACGCACAACAACAAAACGTTGACTATGACACAACTCTCTTCCAAGAAGATCCAAGCCAAGATTTAAAAGATTGGGTCAATATCATTGCAGCTAATAAAGATTGGGAAAAATCAAATAAAGCTGATGCTATCAAGACTTTGATTAAAGCCTACCAAAATGATGAAGTAGCGCAAATCATCTATGATGCATCTAACAAGGTTGACCTTCCAGCATGGAAAGGTGCCCCAACACAAGATCAATTGAAAGCTAATTCAAAGAAATAAGCTAAGGACAGAGGGCGTGTGAGAGCACGCCGTTTTGTCGTGTATGAAGGAGACGATTTGATGGCATTTTCAAGTGAAGAAGAGCAGTTACGAAAATTTCGTAACGATGAAATTGCTCAGCACTATTTTGAAGTTTTGCGGACTTTGATTTCTAAAAAATCTATTTTTGCTCAAAATATTGGTCTCTATGATGTGGCTGCTTACCTTGGTGAGATTTTCTCTGGTGTTGGCGCAGAGGTGACAATTGACGAGACTCATACGGCACCTTTTGTCTTGGCGAAATTCAAGAGTCCAAATCCAGATGCGAAAACAATTATTTTCTATCAACACTATGACACTGTTCCTGCGGACAATGATCAGCCATGGACCGATGAACCTTTCCGTCTGACTGTTCGAAAGGGATATATGTATGGTCGTGGTGTCGACGATGATAAGGGCCATATCACAGCTCGGTTGACAGCTCTTCGTAAGTACATTCGTGAGGTCGGAGATCTTCCTGTAAATATTACGTTTATGATGGAAGGCGCTGAAGAATCTGCATCAACAGACCTTGAAAAATATTTAGACAAATACCGAGATGACCTTCTTCCAGCAGACCTATTGGTTTGGGAGCAAGGGAACCGAAATAGTAAAGGTCAATTGGAAATCACAGGTGGCAACAAGGGGATTATTACCTTTGACTTGTCTGTCGATAGTGCTGATGTTGATATCCACTCTAAATTTGGTGCAGTGATTGAATCGGCGTCATGGTACTTGCTCAATGCTATCTCAAGCATGAGAGATGATCAGGGACATATCCTTATTGACGGCATCTATGAAAAGATTGTCCAACCAAACGAACGAGAGATGAATCTTATCGAAACTTATGCCATTGAAAATGCAGACAGTCTTCGTAGGATTTACGGCTTAAAACTACCCATTTTAGAAAGTGACCGCCGAGCGTTCTTGAAAACTTACTATTTTGAGCCTGCTCTTTCTATTGAGGGAATTTCAACAGGTTATCAGGGGCAAGGGGTTAAGACCATCTTACCAGCTCAAGCCAGAGCTAAGATGGAGATGCGTTTGGTCCCTGGCTTGACACCTGAGTACGTTTTGGAGTGTATCAAGGCTCACCTTAAAAAAGAAGGATTTGACCGTATCAAGGTGACCTTCACTCTTGGTGAAGAAAGTTATCGTAGTGATATGTCTGATCCAGCTATTGTCAATGTTATTGAGTTAGCAAAAGGCTTTTATAAAGAAGGTGTTGCTGTACTTCCAACGGCAGCAGGTACAGGGCCTATGCATATGATTCATCAAGCTTTGGGTGTACCAATGGCAGCCTTTGGTATAGGGAATGCTAACAGTCGTGACCATGGTGGGGATGAAAATGTTAGCTTAGCAGATTACTACACCCACATTGAACTAATTAAGGAGTTAATTGCAAGTTATGAGTAATGTCATTATTGATTTGAAAAATATTGATATCACCTTTACACAGAAACGCCGCACTATTCAAGCGGTTAAGGATGTGTCTATCCAGATTGAAAAAGGTGATATTTACGGAATTGTTGGTTATTCAGGGGCTGGTAAATCTACCCTTGTGCGCGCAATCAATCTTTTGCAAGTGCCTACAGCTGGTAAAATCACTATCGGTAAAGATGTGACTTTTGCAGATGGTAAGGTCCAATTGTCGACAAAAGAATTGCGTCAGAAACGTCAAACGATTGGGATGATTTTCCAACACTTTAACCTTATGGCTCAAAAGACGGCTTATGAAAATGTAGCCTTTGCCCTTCGTCATTCTAAACTAAGCAATGAAGAGAAAGACAAAAAAATTCGTGGTCTTTTGGAATTGGTTGATTTGGCTGATCGTGCTGAAAACTATCCTGCACAATTATCAGGTGGTCAAAAACAACGTGTAGCGATTGCCCGAGCCTTGGCTAATGATCCTGAAATCTTGATTTCAGATGAGTCTACATCAGCCCTTGACCCTAAAACAACTAAGCAAATTCTTTCACTTTTGCAGGATTTGAATAAAAAGCTTGGTTTGACAGTGGTTATGATCACCCACGAAATGCAAATTGTTAAAGATATTTGTAATCGTGTTGCCGTTATGCAAAATGGTCAACTTTTGGAAGAGGGTAGTGTCCTTGAGATCTTCTCAAATCCTCAAGAAGATTTGACACAAGAATTTATTGAAACTGCAGCAGGGATTGAAGATGCCTTGGCTAAGATTAATGCACAACCTTTGGTGAAAAACTTACCAAGCTCAGCCCTTCTCGTTCAACTTAAATATGCTGGTTCTTCAACAGATGAGCCACTCTTGACGGAAATTTTCAAAGATTACGGAGTTTCAAGTAACATTCTTTATGGTAATGTTGAGATTCTAGGTGATACTCCTGTTGGTGAATTGGTCGTTGTCTTGGATGGTGAGGCAGATAAGGTTCTTGCTGCTCAAAAAGCGATTGAAAATGCAGGTGTCAGCTTGCAAGTACTTAAGAAAGGAGCCCAATAATGGCAGATTGGATTCAACAAAACTTTCCAGATATTTATCGTATCGGTATGCAGGGGGTTAACTCTTGGCCAGACGCCATCTATGCGACTCTCTACATGACGGTTATTTCCTTCATCATTGGGGGACTTCTTGGTCTTGTTATGGGGCTCTTCTTGGTATTGACAGGTCCTCGTGGAGTTATTGAAAATAAATTTGTTTTCCAAATCTTGGATAAAATCACTTCAATCTTTCGTGCCATTCCTTTCATCATCCTCTTGGCGATTTTGAAAGGCTTCACTTACTTTATCGTGGGGACTAACCTTGGTATGACAGCTGCCTTGGTTCCATTGTCAGCTGCAACCTTCCCATTCTTTGCACGTCAAGTACAGGTGGTACTTGCAGATCTTGACCGTGGCGTTATTGAAGCAGCACAAGCAAGTGGTGCTACACTTTGGGATACGATTAAGGTTTACCTTGGTGAAGGTCTACCTGAGTTGGTTCGTGTATCAACCGTAACTCTGATTTCCCTAGTCGGTGAAACTGCAATGGCCGGTGCTATCGGTGCAGGTGGTCTTGGTTACATCGCCATCTACTATGGATATAACCGTTCTAGTACATCAGTTACCATTTTGGCAACTTTCTTAATTTTGATTTTGATTTTCCTTATCCAATTCTTGGGTGATTTCTTGACTCGTAAATTGAGTCATAAATAGGATTTGAGAGCCTGTTTGCCACAGGCTTTTCTAATGTCTTGACGATTTCAGATATTTATCATAGTATGGAAGCTATCGAATGCTTTATGGTTGACTAACCATAAAAAAGGAGTTAATGAGTTATGAAACGTTTTATTTCAACTTGGAATAGAACCAGTCTAATTAAGCGCATTGCCATTGGTGTGGTAGTGGGTGCTGTGCTTGGTTTGCTTGTTCCTAAGTTTACGGTTATTGGTCTCTTAGGAGACATGTTTGTTGGTGGTTTGAAGGCAATTGCCCCACTTTTGGTCTTTGCCTTGGTTGCCAATGCCCTTTCCCAAACGCGAGAAGGTCAACAAAGCAACATGAAGACAGTTATTGTTCTTTATCTCTTTGGGACCTTTGCGGCTGCTTTGACGGCAGTTATTTCTCACTATATTTTTCCAATTTCTCTGAAGTTGGGAGCAGCTACAGCGACTAAAGCGACAGCACCTCAAGGTGTGGGAGAAGTCTTTAAAGATTTATTGCTTAAGATGGTGGATAACCCTGTCAATGCCTTGGCTCAAGCTAACTATATTGGTGTTTTGGTATGGGCAGTTGTCTTTGGTTTTGCCATGCGAGCAGCTAGCAATCACACGAAGGATTTGCTTAATACCTTGGCAGAAGTGACTTCACAAATCGTTCGTTGGATTATCAACTTGGCCCCATTTGGTATCCTTGGTCTTGTCTTTAATACTATTTCTGAGAATGGTGTTGGTGTTTTGGCAGATTATGGGGTCCTAATCCTTGTTTTAGTGGGAACAATGGCCTTTGTTGCCTTGGTTGTTAATCCAATCATTGCTTTTGTGATGATGGGCAAAAATCCTTTCCCACTAGTTTTCCGTTGTTTGAAAGACTCTGGGATTACAGCCTTCTTTACTCGCTCGTCAGCAGCCAATATTCCAGTTAACCTTCAACTTTGTAAGGATCTTGGTTTGAATCCTGATACCTATTCAGTTTCTATCCCTTTGGGGTCAACTATTAATATGGCTGGGGCAGCCGTGACAATCAATGTCTTAACTCTTGCTGCAGTAACGACTTTGGGAATTCAGGTCGATTTTGCGACAGCACTCATTCTTAGTGTGGTTTCAGCTATTTCTGCCTGTGGTGCCTCAGGTATTGCTGGAGGATCCCTTCTATTAGTGCCAGTAGCATGTAGCCTCTTTGGTATCTCAAATGATTTGGCCATGCAAGTTGTTGGTGTTGGCTTTATCGTAGGTGTCATCCAAGACTCTTGTGAAACAGCCCTTAACTCTTCAACAGACGTACTTTTTACAGCAGTAGCAGAAAAGAGCCGTTGGAAGAAAGTATAGATAATTGTATAAGGTCGGCCTATTTGGCTGGCTTTTTGATTTTGGAGAAAACATAGTCAAAGACTATAGCTAGCTCAAGAATCTATCATCTTTAAAAAGCCCATAAAATATGGTAAAATAAACCGTTCAAAGAGAAAAGGTGAAACATTTATGACTAATAATTTATTGGTGCTTCAATCAGACTTTGGTTTGGTTGACGGTGCTGTTTCGGCCATGATTGGTGTGGCTCTTCAAGAAGAACCAAGTTTGGGAGTTCATCACCTTACACATGATATTACACCCTACAACACTTTTGAAGCTTCCTATCGTCTGTTTCAGACTGTCGAGTACTGGCCAAAGGGAACAACCTTTATTTCGGTAGTTGATCCGGGTGTAGGCTCATCACGTAAAAGTGTGGTTGCCTTAACAAAGACGGGGCAATATATCGTCACACCAGATAACGGAACACTTTCTTATATCAAGAAGGATGTCGGTATCGTTGCTGTCCGTGAAATTTCAGAAGTTGAGAATCGTCGTAGTAATACGGAGCTGTCTTATACCTTCCATGGTCGTGATGTTTATGCCTATACAGGTGCCAAATTAGCTTCTGGTCATATCAGTTTTGAAGAAGTAGGTCCTGAGTTACCTGTGGACAAAATTCTAGAGCTTCCAGTGGTTGAAACCATCATAGAGGATAATTTGGTTCGTGGGGCGATTGACATTTTGGACGTCCGTTTCGGCTCTCTGTGGACCTCTATCACACGTGATGACTTTTACGCGTTGGAACCAAACTTTGGTGATCGATTCGAAGTAACCATCTTTAACAATGATATGTTGGTCTACCAAAACCAAGTTACCTATGGGAAATCTTTTGCGGATGTTCGTATCGGTCAGCCAATTATTTATATCAATTCCCTCTATCGTGTTGGCTTAGCCATTAACCAAGGGTCTTTTGCCAAGGCCTATAATGTTGGTGTAGGGTCTAACTGGCACATTGAAATCAAACGTTTAGGAGATTAAAGTAAGATTATGAAAAATAATTCAATTCGTACAGTAGTTGCGACAGGTATTGGTGCAGCACTCTTTATTATCATTGGTATGTTTGTTAATATCCCTATTTTTGGGAATACTAGCATCCAACTTCAGTATGCTGTTCAAGCCCTATTCTCAGTGATTTTTGGGCCTATTACAGGTTTCTTTATGGGCTTCATTGGCCATGCGCTTAAAGATGGCATCCAATACGGAAATATCTCATGGGCTTGGGTACTTGCAAGTGCTATTACAGGACTTGTAATTGGTCTATTCAACAAAAAATATGATGTGACAACTGGCAAGTTTTCTTTGATGAGTATGATTTGGTTTAACCTAGTACAAGCATTGGCCCTCCTTATTGCCTATGGTATCGTTACCCCTATTGGTGATAGACTCCAATTTGCACAAGCCTGGTCATACCTTTATGCACAAAGTTTTGTAGCTGGCGTAGCTAACTTTATTACAATTGCAATTGGAGGAACCCTCCTTCTTGCAATCTATGCTAGCTCACGTACACAATCTGGTAGTCTTACAAAAGACTAGCATGAATCATAGGAGAGTGGGACTGTCAGTTTGTTTTGATACCTCCTCTCTTTTTTAGTAGAAACATGGATAAATACATTAGTTTTAATCAGTTTACATTTCAATATGATGCGCAAGCAGAAGCGACGCTTAAAGATATCAGCTTTGATATTGCCAAGGGCGAGAAAGTCCTCATCTTAGGTCCTTCTGGCAGTGGAAAGTCGACCCTAGCTCAGTGTCTCAATGGTATCATACCTAATATTCATAAAGGTCAGGCACAAGGCCAGGTAAGGATAGATGGTCAGGATATTTTCAAGCAATCTATCTATGATAAGTCACAGTTGGTATCTACGGTATTGCAGGATCCAGATGGTCAGTTTATTGGCCTAACAGTAGCCGAGGATTTGGCTTTTGCTTTGGAGAATGATTGTGCTGATCAAAGTGAGATGAAAGATAAGGTAGCCCTCTGGGCTGAGCGTCTAGACTTGACCTCTCTTTTGAATCACCGCCCTCAAGATTTATCAGGTGGCCAAAAGCAACGAGTCAGTTTGGCTGGTGTCTTGATTGATGAGAGTCCTATTCTTTTATTTGATGAGCCTCTGGCAAATTTAGATCCTAAATCAGGACAGGAAACCATTGATCTCATTGATAAGATCCACAAGGAGGTGGGAGCTACGACGATTATTATTGAACATCGCCTAGAAGATGTTCTTTATCGTCCCGTTGACCGCATTTTATTGGTCAATGAAGGAGAGCTCCTCTTTAATGGTAGCCCAGATGAGCTCTTATCGAGTACGCTCTTGCTAGAAAATGGGATTCGCGAACCTCTATATGTGACGGTTTTACGTCAGTTGGGATTTGACACAAGGAGTGCACAAAATCTTAGTCAATTAGATGCTTTAGACCTATCTGGCCTTGCTCTGCCAGACAGAGTTTTGAAGGATAAAAAAGACAGTTCGAGTGACTCTATTTTGAAGGTTGAGGGGCTTAGCGTTTCCTATGGAGATAATCCAGCAATCATAGAGGATCTGTCCTTTAGCTTGAAAAAAGGTGAGCGACTAGCGATTGTCGGTAAAAATGGGGCTGGAAAGTCGACTCTTGCCAAGGCTCTATGTGGTTTTGTCCCAAGTCAAGGAAAATTAACTTACAAGGGGCAGGATATTAGCCAGGATAGCATCGCCGAGCGTTCAGAACGTATAGGCTTTGTTTTGCAAAACCCAAATCAGATGATTAGCCAAACTATGATTTTTGATGAGGTCGCTCTTGGTTTGCGTTTGCGAGGTATTGAAGAGGCTGAGGTTGAAGCGCGTGTTCATGAGGTCTTGAAGACTTGTGGTCTCTATAGTTTTCGTAAATGGCCCATTTCTGCGCTTTCCTTTGGTCAGAAAAAGCGCGTGACCATTGCGTCTATCTTAGTTTTGAAACCTGAAATCATTATCTTGGATGAGCCAACGGCTGGTCAAGATTACAAGACTTACACAGATATCATGAATTTCTTGGACAGTCTTCAGAAGCAAGGTCATACGATTGTGATGATTACCCATGACATGCAGCTCATGTTGGAATATAGCGATCGTTGTCTCGTTGTGGTTGAGGGTAAAATCATTGCAGACGACAACCCTGTTACAATTCTTAATCAGAAGGATTTACTAGAGTCAGCCAATCTCAAGCAGACCTCTCTTTATACTTTGGGTCAGAAATTGTCAAGTGATCCAGTAGAAGTAACCCAGTATTATATTGAAAAAGGAGGCCCTAATGTCTAATCGTTTAATTGGTTATCAGTCCGGTCAAGGTTTCCTCTATGATTTGTCTGGGGCAAGTAAGATGCTTTTCTTTATCTTGGTTTCAGTTGCTTGTATGGCAACCTATGATCCACGCTTTATCCTAGCAGTAGGCTTACTTTCCATTTATCTCTTTTATTTGGCTAAGATTCGTTGGCGAGATATTTCTTTTGTTGTTAAGATTATTGGATCCATTGCCCTCTTTAATTTACTTATGGTCTACCTTTTCGCACCTGGTTATGGTGAAGAAATTTACGGAGCAAAGACAGTTCTTATTGAAGGCTGGGGGCGTTTCTATCTAACCAGTCAGGAGCTTTTTTACCTTGCAAATCTATTGCTTAAGTATTTTTCAACGGTCCCTCTTGCCATTCTTTTTCTTATGACCACTCATCCGAGTCAGTTTGCGGCTAGTCTTAATCAGATTGGAATTCCTTATAAATTTGCCTATTCCGTTAGTTTAACCTTGCGTTATATTCCAGATGTCCAAGAAGAATTCTTTACGATTCGTAAGGCTCAAGAGGCTCGTGGTTTGGATTTGTCGCAAAAGTCGGGATTGGTCAAACGTATTCGCGGGAATCTCCAAATTGTTCTTCCACTAATTTTTTCATCTCTCGAACGAATTGATACCATATCGACAGCTATGGAGCTACGTCGATTTGGTCGCTATAAAAAACGTACCTGGTATGTGCATAAATCTTTGATGAAACAAGATTACCTTGTCATCGTGTCAGCTATTCTTTTATTGGGGATTAGTATAGGCTTAATCTTCCTCAATCATGGTCGTTTTTACAATCCATGGGGATGATATTCTTGGCTTTTAGTAAAAGTATGCTATTAAGCACAACTAAAAACGTTCCAGTCTTGTCTAGATGAACGAGATTGGAACGTTTTTTGTTATTTTAAATATCCTAAATAATCAAATTTTTCTAGTGTTCGATTGTCAGCGACAACTAGTATGATCCCTTCATCAGGTAGTTTCTTACTTGGGTCAAAGTGGGTGTTTAACTTGCCACTTTTCTCATCTCTAAAACCAATAACATTGACGTTATAATTTTGTCTTAGATTTAAAGTATGCAAGGACTTTCCAGCCCATTCACTAGGAATTTTAAGTTCAATTAAAGCTACGTCATCCTCTAAATGAAAAACATTTGATATGTTATAGCGGAGGATATTTGAAGCCAATTCTTTTGCTGTGCTACGTTCAGGAGTGATGACCCAGTTAGCACCCATTCCGTAAAGGACTTCCTCATAATTGTTATTCATAGCTTTGGCAATAATATTCTTAATACCAAGTTTTTTGCACTGCAAGAGCGCTAGCGCAGACGATTCTAGGTGTTCTCCAGTTGCAATAATGACCGTATCGCAAGTATCAATACCAGCAGAACGTAGAAAGTCAATGTCAGTAATGTCACCAACAGCGGCCTTAGTCACCTGATCAGCAAGGGAATCAATTGTTGTAGAGTTATTATCTAAGGCGATAACGTCTTGTCCAAAAGAGGAGAGTTCGGTTGCAATGGTTTGTCCAAAGATTCCCAAACCGAGGACCCCAATAATTTGTGTTTTCATATAAAATCCTTTCAGAATATTGTCAATGAATAAAATTGTTTAGCCAACTGAAATATCAGTTGGGGCATAAGAGACATGCTTTTCTTTTTTGGTCATCAAGCTCAAGAGAACAGTGATAGGTCCAACACGGCCAATGAACATCAGAGACATGATAACGAGTCGTCCTAGAGTATTTAGATTAGGGGTCAAATCCATTGAAACACCAACGGTAGCAATGGCTGACACACTCTCAAAAAGTAGGCCAAGGGGCGATAGTGTAGGATTAGTCTCCAGCAAAATAACATAGCCGACAAAGAGCATTGTTAGGAAAAAGAGTATAACTGTGAATGCTTGCAAAACAGTCTTATTAGATATAATACGATTTCGAAAAACAACGCTCGAGTTAACAGATAGTTCTGACTTAAAAAGCAGGAACATGATAGAGGCAGTTGTCACCTTGATACCACCCGCAGTTCCTCCAGGACCACCCCCAATAATCATTTGAATCATAAAAAGAAGATTTGTGGAGAAATCGGCATTGGTATAGGAAATAGTCGCAAAACCAGCGGTACGCATGGTTACAGTCTGAAAGAAACTTACCAGAAGTTGTTGCCAGACATTGAGAGTACCGATTGTCTTAGAGTTATCCATTTCCAGTAACCAAGCAAGTAGTGTTCCTCCTAAGAGGAGACAGCCTGTACTTATAAGAACAAGACGACTTTGATTGCTGAGAGGTCTACAAGCTAATTTCCAATTCCTTGGACGATCTTTAATATAACGTCGCAATAGTTGAATCAAATCAATCCAAACTGCAAATCCCAAACTTCCAGACATAATGAGAAAAGCTACAGCAAGGTTAATGGTTGGATTGGTTGCATAATCCTGTAAACTGTTAGAACTTAAGTTGTCAAATCCAGCATTACAAAAGGCAGAGACAGCTAGAAAGAGACTATTAAAAATGCCGTGACCAAGTCCAAAACGAGGAACGAAATCAGTCATGATCACAAGTGCTGCCAAAGCTTCAATAGAAAAAGTAATTTTATAGACCTTAAAAAGATAAGCTTTCAAATCTTTTTGGTTATCCCTGATAAGTGCGGATTGAAGGAGATCTTGATCACTCAGTCCTAATTTATTTTTCAGGGTATAGGTGCTAAAGGCTATAAGAGAGACGAGCCCAAGTCCTCCCGTCTGCATGAGAAGCATAGAGAAAATTTGACCGAGACCATTGTAAGCCTTACTGACCGGGACAACAGAAAGTCCAGTTACACAGACCATTGACACAGTATTGAAGAGATGATCTAGGTAGCTTGTTTCTGGACTATTAGCATAGTGGCTTATGGGAAGGCTAAGTAAAATACTTCCCACTATAATGACAAAGACAAAGCTGAGCACCAGCTTTTGCGTGACAGAAAGACGATTGATCAATGAAAACCTCCGAGTTATCATAAGAGTAAATAATAATCCAAGGAGTAAGACACCTCCTTGGATAAACGTTATAGCGGCTTCTTGTTAGGAATTCCAGCACGACGTGGGTATTTATATGGGGTTTCTTTTTTCTTATCGACAATAGTGACATTACGTCCATCCCCATTTGGCAGTCTGTAGTTCTCGTTGAGAATAGGCTTGGCAAAAAGCGAGTTCAAGGCATTTTTAGCATCGGCTAACTCTTCATCAGCTGCTGCAGCTTTAAGTGCAATAAGTTGTCCACCAACCTTCAAGAAAGGAATAGTCAATTCTGAGAGAACCTGCATGCGTGCGACGGCACGGGCAGTAACAATATCAAACTGAGCACGGAAGGCCTTGTCTTGTCCAAAATCCTCTGCACGTCCATGATAGAAGTGAACACCGCTGAGCTCAAGTTCATCAGCCAAGAGATTGAGGAAATTGATGCGTTTATTAAGAGAGTCGATGATAGTCACATCAAGCTCAGGGCAAAGGATTTTCATAGGGAGACTTGGAAATCCAGCTCCAGCTCCGATATCCAGAAGTCGAATACTTTGATTTTTAATATGCCCTTGAAGAACAGGAGCCAAAGAATCATAGAAATGTTTGAGGTAGACCTCGTCTCTTTCTGTGATTGCAGTAAGGTTGATCTTTTCGTTCCATTCTACCAAAAGCTCAAAGTAGCGTTGGAATTGGTCTTTTTGTTTTTGGCTGAGATTGAACCCCAGTTCTTTCAAAGCCTTGTAAAAATCTTCAGGTGTCATTATATATTCCTTTTATCTAGTTTCAATGCTCTTATTTTACCATAATTAAGAGCTTTCATCTAACTCTATAGGACAGATGAAAACTGGGTCCGAGTAAGTTTCTCATTAGCTTTGAAAAAAGTTCTAAGTTTAAGAAATATGTAATATTAAAGGTGTTATTTTTTCTTAAAAATTTGATATAATACTAATTAAGTCTAAAATCATAATCATGCTCTCTAATGAAACGTGAATGTAGGGGATTATGGTCTTGTGGATTGAAAATAGATCCCTATGGGGAAATTTAATTTGAGGATTAAGAATGATTTATCTTTCAGAAGTTAGAAAGTCTCCAGAGGGGCTCGCCTTTAGCGAAGCACCTTCTTTGTTGGAGTCTATTAAAGAACGCTATGATCAAGTTTTAAATCTTGAAAAGATTCAAGCAAGTGGTCAGGTAGCCTATGATAATGGCTTGTACCTTTTGGACTATCAACTTAGCTATGATATTACCTTGCCATCTAGCCGTTCACTTGAACCTGTGACACTTAGCTTTAACTATCCGGTTTCAGAAACCTTTATACAAGAGGCAGATGCTGCTCTTCAAAAGGAATTAGTCGAAGAAAATCTAGTTCTTATCTTGGATGGGGATACCATTAATCTTGATGAGAGTATTCTAGATAATATTCTTCTTAATATTCCTTTGAGAGTACTAACACCTGAGGAAGAATCAGGACAAATTTCGCTCTCTGGGAATGACTGGGAAGTCTTGTCAGAAGAGGACTTTGCCGCACTTCAACAGGAGAAAAAAGAGGCAAGTAATCCCTTTGCCCAATTGAACGGTCTTTTTGATGAAAATTAATTCAAAAAAACAAACTAAAAATGTTTGACAATTTTAAAAATCTATATTATTATATCATTAGAAGTTAATTTTCGGATTTATTCATTGGGTAGATCTACAGACTTTTTAAGGGAAATGGAAGTCAAAAAATTTTAAGAAAGTGGTAAATACTTATTATGAGCAAACGCATTTTGATTGTTGAAGATGAGAAAAACCTTGCTCGTTTTGTCTCTCTTGAACTTCAACACGAAGGATACGACGTTGTGACAGCAGACAACGGACGCGAAGGACTTGAAATGGCACTCGAGAAAGATTTCGATCTTATTCTCTTGGACCTTATGTTGCCTGAGATGGACGGTTTTGAAGTAACACGTCGTCTCCAACAAGAAAAAGATACTTATATTATGATGATGACAGCTCGCGATTCAATCATGGACATTGTTGCTGGTTTGGACCGCGGTGCTGATGACTATATTGTAAAACCATTTGCGATTGAAGAACTATTGGCACGTATCCGTGCAACCTTCCGTCGCCAAGATATCGAAGCTGCTAAGAATGCACCAGCAAAAGCATCAACTTATCGTGATTTGAAATTGGATGTTCAAAACCGTACAGTTGTTCGTGGTGATGAAGCAATTCCATTGACAAAACGTGAGTTTGATTTGTTGAACACACTTTTGAGCAATATGAACCAAGTGATGACCCGTGAGGAACTCTTGCTTCAAGTTTGGAAATATGATGACGCCATCGAAACAAACGTGGTAGATGTTTATATTCGTTACTTGCGTGGAAAAATCGACGTTCCAGGTAAGGAATCATATATTCAAACAGTACGAGGAATGGGTTACGTTATCCGTGAAAAATGAGTAAATTACAAGATAAATTATTTGGTAAAGTAACCATTAGAAAAAAGTTGACCATGACAACTGCTGTGGTCTTCTTTCTTGTATTGTCGATGTTCACTCTGGTTGTTGTTTTCTCAGCAAATACGCTACTTTTGCAACGTGAACGTCAAAATGTAAACACTACAATCTCAAAAGTTGTTACTTATATCGAAAAGGACTGGGACTCCGACGAAGAGTTGAGTCCAGAACCGCTTTTAGCGGCCCTTTATTCACCTAAAAATATCTATGCATCGATCATTAATGGCGTGCTTTCCGAAAAGCACTCTTTGGATGGTCAGGTTGCGATTTCTAATAAATTATATTCTAACCAATCTGTTTTTGTTTATGACAAAAAGGGAACGTTTATCTTTACTTCTGAGGAGAACACAGATTCGCCTCCAGGTATGTCCGAGGTAAACAAACTGAAGTCAGTTTCCTATAAAGGGAAGCGTGGTTTCTTGCTACAAGTTCCAATCTACGGTAAAGATAAAAAGACCATCGTTGGTTATGCCCAAATCTTCCATGATTTGGAATTCTATTATGCTCTTAAAGAGCGTTTGATTTTCTTATTGATTTTCCTAGAAGTGGGGATGACGGTCCTAGTTATCGCAGCGACTGTAGTTGTCTTGACATCTATTCTGCGTCCGATGAGACAGTTGCACGAAACGATGGGAGTAATCACCGATTCGCCAAGTGATTTGGAACTTCGTTCTAAGATTGAAAGTCACGATGAAATTGGTGATTTGGCGGTTAACTTTAACCGTATGATGGATAAAATCCAAGAAAATAATCAGATGCAGATGCGCTTCTTGAGTGACGTCAGTCATGAATTGCGTACACCGATTGCGGTTATCAAGGGGCATATGGACCTCTTGCAACGTTGGGGTAAAAATGACCCTGAGATTCTTGAGGAAAGTCTTGAGGCTGCCAGTCACGAGGCCAACCGTATGACGATTATGATTAATGATATGTTGGATTCTATCCGTGTCAAAGGATCATTTGAAAATCACAGAAACGATACTTGTGATTTGAATTCTTCAATCCGTACGGTTATTGGTAACTTCCGTGTCTTGCACGAAGACTACCAATTCTATCTCAATGATTTCGAGAGCTCAGAGCGCCCTGCACAGATTTACAGCCAACACTTTGAACAGGCGATTACGATTTTGATTGATAATGCGGTCAAGTATTCTCCTGTTAACAAGGAAATCCAGGTTACAATTAAGGCTCTGGAAGATGAAATGTTGGTACAAGTACAAGATAATGGTGAAGGGATCTCTAAAGAAGATATTGAGCATATCTTTGAGCGCTTCTATCGTTCAGATAAGGCACGTAACCGTACGACAACGCAATCTGGTGTTGGTATTGGTTTGTCAATTCTTTACCAAATTGTGGAAGCTTATCGCTGCCGTGTCGATGTTAGTTCTGAACTTGGTGTTGGAACACGTTTCGACCTTTACATTCCATTTGCAGATGGAGAAACGACGACACCTTAACTTGAGCTTTAATTCAATTTATAAGAGACTTAGAGTGATTCTTGGTCATGAGCACGCCTCGTTTAGGGCGTGCTTTTTATGTGTTTTTATGGTAAAATAGAGTACCGAATTTCAAAGATTGGTGGTGAAGTGCATGCGTTGTCCAAAATGTCAACATAATAAATCTAGTGTTATCGATAGTCGTCAGGCAGAGGATGGGAATACCATTCGTCGGCGTCGTGAGTGTGATTCTTGTCATGCTCGTTTTACAACATTTGAGCGTGTGGAAGAAGTTCCACTTTTGGTTGTCAAAAAAGACGGTACTCGTGAACAATTCTCTCGCGATAAGATTTTCAATGGTATCTTGATGAGTGCTCAGAAGCGTCCGGTTTCTAGTGAGGATATCGAAAATGCCATCACCCGAATTGAGCAAAACATTCGCCGTAACCATGATGGAGAGGTTGATAGTGATGTCATTGGGAATTTAGTGATGAAAGAACTTGCTGACCTTGATGAAATTACTTATGTACGTTTTGCCAGTGTCTACCGTTCTTTCAAAGATGTTGATGAGATTGAAGAGTTGCTTCAAGAGATCACCAAAACTGTACGTGCGAAAAAAGAGTCTAAAAAATGAGACCTATTGAAGAATTTGTCTATGTTGGCAATCAGGTTATCGTTCCCGATCAGGCAAGTTTGATGCGTTGCTATTATCCCATTATTGGGAGTGAAGGATACGCTCTCTACCAGTATTTCGTGGCTTTTTATGACAATGGTAATCACCGCCATAAGTTTGCGGCTATTCTGAACCATCTTAACTTTGGAATGCAGCCCCTTCAGGAAGCACTGGCGGTTCTGACAGCAGTAGATCTCTTGGCCTTTTACCAGTCACCTCAAGGGTTTTATGTTATAGAGCTTAAGTCTCCCTTATCAATTGAGCAGTTTCTAAAACATGCCGTTTATAGTTCACTTCTCGAGCAAAAGATTAGTGAACCAGCAGTAGATGCTTTGAAACCGGCAGGTCTACAAGGCTTGCAAGATTTATCTAAACGTTTTTCGGATGTCTTTACCGATGAGCGTTTGGCTCAAAAGTCTGTGTCTGAAATCAAGCCTAAAAATTCGTTTGATTTAAGCAGTTTCAGGAATCGTATGCAGGCTGACGGACTTGTATTTACAGATGAAAAGACAGATGTGCCAGAAATCTATAAATTGTCTGAAACTCATGGCATGAATTGGTATGATACCTATCTCTTAGCGAAAAAGACAGCCGTGAACCACCAGATTATTGTCAAGCGTATGCAGGTGCAATTAGAACAGGCTCAAGCTCAAACATTGGGTGGTGATTCTGCTTTGACGGAGACGGAGAAAAAGATTCTTAAAGCGGTTAGGTCCGAAAAGCCTATAGATTACTTGCAAAGTGCTAAAGGCCCAAGCGGGACTGTGACTAATTCTGAGAAGCAGATTCTCACGGATTTGGCACAAAGAGGCTTTATGGATGAGGTAATTAACCTCATGGTTGCCTACAGTTTGGGACGGACACGTTCAACGAATGTAAATCGAGAGTATATCTCTAAACTTGCCAACGATTTTGCCTTTAAGAATATCGTCACTGCTGAACAGGGGCTTTTAGCTTTGCGTAGTGGTTACGATAAGAAATCACAGCAAGCAAAAGCTGATTCTAAGAAGAAAACAAATGTGCCGAGCTGGAGTAATCCAGATTATGATAATCAAACCAGTCAGGCTGATCAGGCCAAGTTGGATGAAATTAGACGTCGAGCTTTGGCAAAACTAGAAAAAGGAAAGGAGTAGCCTATGGAAAGAGTTGGACAAACCCTAAACCGAACAGGGCATCATGGGTCTGGCAATGCAACAGATTTAACGAAGCAAATTTTAGCGGATCCAAGAGTGGCTAGCTTTATTCAAGAGCATAGCCTAAGCCAGGATGAAATCAAGCGTAGTCTTCCTAAGTTTAATCAATTCCTGGTGGAATGCCGTAAGGTAAAGGAAGGTGATGCCTCGTATATTGCCAAAGGGTATGAACCGATTCTGACCATGAATGAAGGCTACGCTGATGTCACCTATAAGGAGACGCGTCAGCTCAAAGAGCAACAAGAACAGCAGGCTATTGCTAAACGGATTAATTTGGTGAGTCTGCCTCAGTCTTATCGTAAGATTACCTTTGCGGACATTGCTCTAGATGATGTGGCTCGTGTTGATACCTTTGAGAGTCTCGTGGATTTTGTGGCGAATTACCCTAGTCCAGACCAGAAAGGCCTTTATATCTACGGAGACATGGGGGTTGGAAAATCCTTCATGTTGGCTGCTATGGCTCATGAACTTTCAGAGACCAAGAAGGTTGCGACGACCATTATTCATTACCCATCATTTACTATTGATGTTAAAAATGGAATCAAGGATGGTTCTGTCAAGGAGCAAATTGATGCTGTCAAACAGGCGGAAGTTTTGGTTCTAGATGATATTGGTGCAGAACAATTCTCTTCTTGGATTAGGGATGATGTTTTGCAAGTTATCCTCCAGCATCGCATGATTGAGGAGCTGCCTACCTTCTTTACGTCTAACTATAGTTTTGCGGATTTAGAAGCTAAGCTATCCAATGGACGTCAAGGAGACGAGACTTGGCAGGCCAAACGTGTGATGGAGCGTATCCGTTTTCTTGCCAAAGAGGTTCACTTGAAGGGTGTTAATCGCCGTTAGGGTGATCCTAATAATGATAAAGAATAAGAGAGTTTGCTTTCCTTGGTGGAAGTGAGACTGCTAAATGAAGAAAGGAATCCCTATTTAATCAGGGACTTAAACATATGACATTACCTACAGTTGCTATCGTGGGTCGCCCAAACGTTGGGAAATCGACCCTATTTAACCGAATTGCGGGTGAACGTATCTCTATCGTCGAAGACGTTGAAGGGGTAACACGTGACCGTATTTATACCTCTGCTGAATGGCTTAATCGCCAGTTTAGCTTAATTGATACAGGTGGTATTGATGATGTTGATGCACCATTTATGGAACAAATTAAGCACCAAGCTGACATTGCCATGACTGAAGCTGACGTTATTGTCTTTGTCGTTTCAGGTAAGGAAGGCGTGACAGATGCGGACGAGTACGTTGCTCGTATTCTCTATAAGACCAACAAGCCTGTTATCTTGGCGGTAAATAAAGTGGATAACCCTGAGATGCGTGCAGATATCTATGATTTTTATTCTCTTGGACTTGGTGATCCTTATCCAGTTTCATCTGTTCACGGTATCGGTACAGGGGATGTTCTCGATGCTATCGTTGAAAACCTCCCAACAGAAGTTGAAGAAGAAAATCCAGATATCATTCGTTTTAGTTTGATTGGACGTCCAAACGTCGGAAAATCAAGCTTGATTAACGCCATTTTGGGTGAGGACCGAGTGATTGCCAGCCCGATTGCTGGTACTACTCGAGATGCCATTGATACAAACTTTGTGGACAGTGAAGGTCAAGAGTATACCATGATTGACACCGCTGGTATGCGTAAATCTGGTAAGGTTTATGAAAACACAGAAAAATACTCTGTCATGCGTTCAATGCGTGCCATTGACCGTTCTGATATCGTCCTTATGGTTATCAATGCCGAAGAAGGTATCCGTGAGTATGATAAGCGTATTGCTGGTTTTGCCCATGAAGCTGGTAAAGGGATTATCATCGTAGTTAACAAATGGGATACGATTAAGAAAGACAATCATACCGTTGCTAACTGGGAAGCAGATATCCGTGATCAGTTCCAATTTTTGAGCTATGCACCAATTATCTTTGTATCGGCTGAGACGAAACAACGTCTTAACAAGTTGCCAGAGATGATTAAACGCATCAGTGAGAGTCAGAACCGTCGTATTTCATCAGCTGTTTTGAATGATGTTATCATGGATGCCATTGCCATCAACCCAACACCAACTGACAAAGGAAAACGCCTTAAGATTTTCTATGGCACACAAGTTTCGGTTAAACCACCAACATTTGTTATCTTTGTCAATGAAGAAGAGCTTATGCACTTCTCATACATGCGTTTCTTGGAAAATCAAATTCGTCAAGCCTTTGGTTTTGAGGGAACACCAATCCATTTGATTGCTCGTAAACGTAAATAAAAAAAGAGACCAACCGGAATAGAATCGTTATGGGTTGGTCTTTTATCATTGTAAGGAGAAAACGATGTTAGAAAATATTCAATCTTATTTATCTAAACAAGGGGTTAAGTATATCAAACCTGAAAAAGCGGGCCCACATAAGGAAGAGATGGAAGACCTCAAGGCACTTGGTCAAGCAGCTCGTAAGGAGATGCAGGCTTTAGCAAAACTTCTAGAGGAGCGTTTGGCACCCTTTAAGATGGATCGTGTCAGTAATTGGGCTAATCAAGCACAAATATGCCGGCCACACTTTTGGTGCTATTACAGGGCCCCTGAGGATAGTTTAGACGATGTTGCCATGGCGATTCGACTTTATGGTCAGCCTGAAAAATGGGGGATTTCAGTAGAAGTTAGCTTTGTCGAACGTAAAAAATCAGATACCACTCTAGCTAAGCAACATAAGGTCCTAGACTTACCGATTGCACCCTCTCTATACTATTTTGCCCAGGAAAATGGTGTTAGTCATCGTGTGGAAGGAACTGAAGAGAATCGCCAGATGCTTAAAGAAGCAGTTAGAGATGGTCGTGTTCGTAAGGTCTTGGTCAAGTATGATGTCCCTGTGACTGCTAGTGAAACAATGGAAGAGTTGGTAGAAGAACTCGCTGATGGATTCTATAAGTTGAAACCATACTACGAGGAAGCTAATCAAAACTAAAAAAATCTCCAGTTTTTCTGGAGATTTCTCTTATTTATTTTGGTGAAATCACTTCAGCACCACCCATGTAAGGACGAAGAACTTCAGGGATAGTTACTGAACCATCTTCGTTTTGGTAGTTTTCAAGGATAGCGGCTACTGTACGTCCAACAGCAAGTCCTGAACCGTTAAGAGTGTGAAGAAGTTTTACCTTACCATCAGCTTCGTCACGGTAACGGATTTGTGCACGACGGGCTTGGAAATCTTCTGTGTTTGAACATGAAGAAATTTCGCGGTAAGTGTTTTGTGCTGGAATCCAAACTTCCAAGTCGTAAGTTTTCGCAGCTGAGAATCCCATATCGCCAGTACACAAAGTGATGACACGGTATGGCAAGTTAAGTTTTTGAAGGATGTTTTCAGCGTTAACTACCATTTTTTCCAACTCATCATATGAGTCCTCAGGTTTTGAGAATTTGACCATTTCAACCTTGTGGAATTGGTGAAGACGAATCAAACCACGTGTATCACGACCAGCTGAACCAGCTTCTGAACGGAATGAAGGGCTCATAGCTGTGAAGTAGATTGGCAATTCTTTACCGTCAAGGATTTCACCGCGGTAGTAGTTTGTCAAAGGAACTTCAGCTGTTGGGATAAGGACGTAGTCAGTACCGTCAAGCTCGAAAGTATCTTCCTTGAATTTTGGATATTGACCAGTACCGAACATTGAGTCGTGGTTAACCATGTAAGGTGTGATCATCTCAGTGTAACCTTCTTTAGCGTGCTCATCCAACATGAAGTTGTAGATTGCACGTTCCAATTTTGCTCCAAGGCCTTTGTAGAAAAGGAAACGAGAACCAGTGACTTTAGCACCACGTTCCCAATCTAGGATACCAAGGTCTTCCCCAAGATCCCAGTGTGCTTTAACTTCAAAATCAAATTCACGAGGTGTTCCCCAACGACGAACTTCTACGTTTTCATCTTCGTCAGCGCCTACAGGAACAGAGTCATTTGGTGTGTTTGGAAGTGTCACAACGATGGCATTAAGCTTTTCATCGATAGTAGCAAGTTCTGCATCAATTTCCTTAATTGCTGCAGAGACTTTTTGCATTGCTGCGATTTGTTCAGAAGCATCTTCTTTGTTACGCTTAGCTTGAGCGATACCATCTGAAGCAATGTTACGTTGAGCTTTGAGTTCTTCAGATTTGATAAGAAGTTCGCGACGTTTAACATCAAGCTCTTTAAGTTCATTTAAAGTTTCAGCAGCGACACCACGTGTAGCCAATTTTTCGGCAAGGGCATCGAAGTCGTTACGAATACGTTTTACATCTAACATAAGTTCCTCCAAAAAGTAAAACACTCCAGTGAAAGTGTTGGAGTGACATAGGCCACGGTTCCATCCAACTTCACAGGAGTGCACTTGTTTATGTTTTTAATTATTAGAAACGGTAGAATTTCGTAGGTCAACCCTACCTGCTCGCAGCAACCGCAGGCTTTCTGTAAGGGTCTAGCTAGTACTTATCCGTCTGTTATATTATACAAAAATTATGATTTTTTGGCAAATAAACCTTTGAGTCGAGCCCCAATAGTTTGAATGAGAGTTGGTAGCTTGACGACTTTTTCATTGCCAAGGTGTTCCCTAGCAATTTTTAGAATCTTCCCAGAATCTTTAGAAGCAAAGAGGAATTTGCTCTTGTCTGTCAACACTTCAAAGTGACGGCTAATTTTCTTTCCTGATACATTCGCACCGATTTGAGTAATGCTAGTCCATGGGATTTGAATGTATTGCTCGACATTGACATCTGGGTAGAATTCAAGAGCCACATCCCCGATTAGAAATTTGCCGACTTTCCCCCCGATAGCCATGTAGGAAACGCCTGTTGTATGCAATTCAACTGTTTTGTTTAGTGATTGTGCCATATCTATCTCGCTTTTTGATTGTAGTACTTTTATTATAGCATAAGAAAAGAGTTTAGCTTTGCTAAACTCTTACTCTTTTTACATGATTCCGAAGAAGCTTGCAACAATACCAACTACAAAGAGTCCGATGATGATTGTGATTGGTGAAACTTTCTTCTTAAGCAACCACATACATGCAAAAGTAAGGAGAAGTCCCATCAAACCTGGAATCAATGAATCCAATTGTTTTTGAAGGGTATCCACTTGAATCTTATCGAAGCTAAGTTTGTCATTAACTTGGCCGAGGATAGTCTTAAGTTGGTCACCGCTAACATTGCCTTTAGGCCATTCGATATAGGCACCTTTAGACAAAACTTTACCTGGAAGGTTTACAGTGAAGACGATAGATACCCAACGTTCAACAAGGACAGCCAAGATGAACATACCAAGGATTGATGCCCCTTTAGTAATATCTTTCAAGATACCACCAGACATGTCTTTAGTGATTTCTGAACCTGCTTTGTAACCAAGTTCTTGAGTGTACCACAAGAATGCCATACGGATAAGGTTCCAACCGATGAAGAAGATAAGTGGACCAGCGATGTTACCAGCTTGTGCCAATGATGCACCAAGGGCACCAAGGATAGGACGAACTGTGAACCAGAAAACAGGGTCACCGATACCGGCAAGAGGTCCCATCATACCGATTTTAACCCCTTGGATAGCAGCATCTTCGATGTCAGTACCGTTAGCTTTTTCTTCTTCAAGAGCCAAGGTAACACCCATGATAGGAGCAGCTACGTAAGGGTGGGTATTGAAGAATTCCAAGTGACGTTTAAGAGCTGCGGCTTGGTCTTCTTTGTTAGTGTAGAGTTTTTTGATAGCAGGAATGAGTGAGTAAGCCCAACCCAAGTTTTGCATACGTTCATAGTTCCATGAACCTTGCAAGAATTGTGAGCGCCACCAAACCTTTTTACGATCCGCTTGAGATAATTGAATTTTTTCAGCCATGAGAGCACCCCTTCCTAGTAGTCTTCCAAGATATCGCCGATTGGGTCGCCTGAACCAGTTGAAGTTCCGCCACCATTTCCGCCACCTTGTTTAGAAAGGTTGAGGTAGATGAAGGCAATAGCGACACCGATAGCACCAAGAGCGATAAGTGTCAATTGGCTAATAGCAGCAAAAGCAAAACCGATGGCGAAGAATGGCCAAACTTCACGAGTTGCCATCATGTTGATAACCATGGCGTAACCAACGGCTACGACCATACCACCACCGACAACCATACCGTGGTTGAGCCAGTCAGGCATCAATCCAAGAGCATGTTGAACAGATTCTGCTGGGATAGCAAGAAGAAGGGCAGCTGGCACAGCAATACGCAAACCTTGAAGAAGGAGGGCGAGGTAGTGTGCGCGTTCAACACCAGCGATGTTTCCGTTTTCTGCAGCTTTATCTGCGGCATGAACAAGGGCAACAGATGCTGTACGAACAAGCATAGTTAGGAAGAGACCGGCAACCGCAAGTGGGATAGCTGTTGCAGTCGCAACACCGATACCTTCAGTTGTGAAGTTACCACCTTTAACCAAAATAATGGCAGCAGCAACAGAGGCAAGGGCAGCGTCAGGAGCGACAGCGGCACCGATATTAGCCCAAGCAAGGGCGATCATTTGAAGAGAACCACCAAGCATGATACCTGCAGTGAGGTTACCTGTAGCAGCACCGATGAGGGTACATGCAACAAGTGGTTGGTGGAATTGGAATTGGTCAAGGATACCTTCAAGACCAGCAAGGAAGGCAACAACTACGACCAAAATTGCAGAAATAATTGACATATCTGACATGGTAATAATTCCTTTTCTATTGAGTTGTGATTAGCTGAGATTATCAACTAATTTATCTGAATGAAGGTTATTGAACGTTAGCTTTTTTGATAAGGTCGAACAAATCTTTCTTAGAATCATTTGGTACCTTACGGACGTCGAATTCAACGCCAAGGTCACGCAATTTTTCGAAGCAAGCAACATCGTCTTTGTCCATAGACAAAACGTTGTTAACCATTGTTTTACCAGTTGAGTGAGCCATAGAACCAACGTTAAGTTCTTTGATTGGCACGCCACCTTCGATAGCACGAAGTGCGTCTTGAACAGTTTCGAACAAGATAAGCGCGTGTGTGTTACCAAAGCGAGGGTCCTTAGAAGCATCAATCAATTTTTGAATTGGAACAACGTTTGCTTTAACCCCATTTGGTGCTGCTTGTTTGATCAATTCTTTACGAAGCTCATCTTTAGCAACGTCATCTGAAGCAACAATGATACGGTCTGCTTTAGAAGCAGGTGTCCAGTTAGTTGCTACCTGACCATGCAAGAGACGTGTGTCCAAACGTGCCAAGTTAATCTTGAGTTTACCATCTCCGATAACTGTCCCTTCTGGGATAGCTCCTTGAGGTGCAGCAGCTTCTACAGGAGCTGCTGTTGTTTCCTCAGCTGGATTAAGCTCCTCTGGAAGTGCCTTGATACCACCCTTAGCTTCCTTGATGATATTAGCAGCAACTTGCTCTGCAGTAGCGTTAGCATCCATCATACGTTCAGTGTATGCTTGGATTAGCATTGGCAAGTTAAGTCCTGTGATGATAGCAATCTTGCGATCTGGATTTTCTCCAGCAATTCGGCTAGCTTGGTTAAATGGTGAACCAGACCAAAGGTCAGCCAAAACAAGAATTTCATCATCAGCATCGAATTGTGCAATGGCGTCGTTGAAGTGAGCGTACAAGTCATCAGGACCTTCACTTGGCATGAAAGTTACGACTTGAACTTTCTCTTGGTCTCCAAAAATCATAGAGCCTGATTGGTGGATCCCTTCAGCGAACTTACCATGGCTGGCAATAATAATACCGATACCCATTCGTGTTCTCCTCCTTATAAATTATTTTTTCCTAGGCTTAAAAAGACTATCTCCGATTTTTATCAAGACGCTAAAAAAAGCGTCTCTCAATCTTTTTAAACATAAGAAATCAAGAACAATCATATTGTAAAACGCTTTCACGCAGATGTCAATAGCTAGTGAGAAAAAATTTCAAAAGAAGTCAATTTCTTTCAAAAATGAGCAAAACATTATAAAAAGATTGCCCAACCATTAGATTGGACAATCTTTTTATAATACTCGGAGATTATTTCTTCTTGACAATGAGTCGGAAAAGATTTTTAAAGCCTTGTTTGAGAACAACGATGAAGCTAGGTGCTTTTCTTAAACTTTCTCGAGGAATTCTTTTTTGAATTTCTTTCAAAGTTATTCGGCTTTTTCGACTGGCAAAACGGAAACGTCCATTTTGCTTAGTACGGATTTCAAAGCGTGGGATGAACTTACCACCGAAGTAGACATCGGCAATCACATAAGTGACTTCATCCCAAGGAATTTGAATGTAGTCTTGCAACTTCGTATCATTGTAAAATTCGAAGGCCTTATCTCCGACCATGATATTTCCGTAAATAGGCCCTTCACGAAACCAAGTTCCCTTAGATGTGTGAGCCATTTCGGTATTGAGCGATTTAACCATACCTTGCTCCGATTAGAGTAGACCAATAATGTGGAGTACAATAGCTAGAACAAAGATACCCAAAATGATAACGATTGGAGAAACTTTTCTCTTAAGAAGGTACATGCAGAGGAAAGTCAAACCAAGGGCAGCAAGACCAGGAATCAATTGGTTCAAGTTGTCTTGCAAGGTTGTTACCTTGTTAGCGTCAAGAGAGCGACCAGCAGCTTGTTGATGGAAGGCTTCTTTAACACCGGCAATACCTTTTGGAAGTTTATCCCAATCGATATAAGCCCCTTCTTGTTGTTTAACAGTTGAGACAACTGGTGTGAAGGTGATACTTACCCAACGTTGGATAAGAGAACCGATAACGAACATCCCCATCATTGATGCGCCACGAGTTACTTGTTGAAGAAGGTTACCCGATACGTCGTCTGTAATCGCAGCACCAGCTCTATAACCGAACTCTTGAGTGTACCATTTAACGGCAGCGACCATAGCATTCCAAAGTACGAAGAAGACGATAGGTCCCAAGATGTTACCTGAAACAGCCAAACCTGCTCCTAATGAAAGGAAGATTGGACGAAGGGTAAACCAGAAGAGAGGGTCACCGGCACCTGCAAGAGGTCCCATCATACCAACCTTAACCCCTGAGATAGCGGCATCATCGATGTCCGCCCCGTTGGCACGTTCTTCTTCCAAGGCAAGTGTAACCCCAAAGATTGGGTTAGCCATGAAAGGTTGTGTATTGAAGAATTCCAAGTGACGTTTAAGAGCAGCTACACGTTCTTCTTTTGTTTGATAAAGTTTTTTGATTGCAGGAATAAGGGTGTAAGCCACACCACCATTTTGCATACGTTCATAGTTGAATGAAGCTAAAAGGAAGTATGAGCGCAAGAAAGCTTTGAAACGATCTGCTTTTGTTAATTTAATTTTTGAATCAGCCATTTTCTTTCCTCCTAATTAAAAGTCTTCCAGAATTTCACCGAGGGGATCACCTGATCCTCCATCATTTGAAGAACCATTTGAACCACTAGCTTCAAGTGCAAGGTACATAACGGCAAGACAGAGGCCGATGATACCCAAGCTAATCAAGGTCAATTCTTTGAGGGCAGCCAAAGCAAAACCAAGGAAGAAGAATGGCCAAACTTCGCGACTAGACATCATGTTGATAACCATGGCATAACCAACGGCTACAACCATACCACCACCGATTGTCATACCTGATGTTAACCATTCAGGCATAGATTCAAGACCAGATTGTACAAGGTGTGCAGGAATCAATAGCAAGAGGAGGGCAGGGATAGCAACACGGAGACCTTGGAGGGACATACCGATAAAGTGCCATCTTTCAATACCAGCGATATCAGCATCTTCAGCACGACTATCCATAATGTGAGCGATGAAGACAGTTGCAGTACGGACAAACATTGTCAAGGCAAGACCGGCAACAGCCAAAGGAACCGCAAGGGCGATGGCTGGACCAATTCCTTTAGCTCCTTGACCACCCAAGATAAGGATGATTGTAGAAGCTACAGCGGCAAGTGAGGCATCTGGTGCCATGGCAGCACCAACGTTTGCCCATCCCATAGTGATCAATTGTAAGCTACCACCCAACATTACGCCGAGTTCGAGATGACCAGTAACAAGACCGATAAGGGAACAAGCCACAACTGGCTGGTATGTTTCGATTTGGTCGTTAACTGAGCTACAACCGATGATGAAAGCAACAATTACGACTAAAATAATTTGTACTAAACTCATTTATGCATCCTCCAAAATTATTTCTTCTCTGCTAATTTAGTTTCAGCTGACTTAATCAAGGCATCAACGTTTGCTGGGCTATCACTTGGTACCCCACGAACGTCAAATTTGACACCCAATGATTGCAACTCTTTGATAGCATCCACATCTGTTTGGTCAAATGAAAGAGCTTTAGTAACGTTGACTTTTCCTTCTTTATAAGCTGAAGAACCAAGGTTGATTTCTTTAACATCAACACCTGCTTTAACAGCAGCAAGAGCATCTTCAACAGATTCAAAGAGAAGCATAGCACGTGTATCTCCAAAACGTGGGTCATTGTTTGCTTTAACCATGTTTTTAATTGGGATAACGTGAACTTGAACACCAGATGGAGCGGCTTGTTTAATCATGCTTGTACGAAGTTTATCATGACAAACAGTGTCTGAAACAACGATGATACGGTCTGGGTGAGTTGAGTGAGTCCAACCAGTCGCAACCTGACCGTGGAGGAGACGTGTGTCAACACGAGCCAAAACGTATTTGATTTTTCCATCACCAAGAACGGTTCCTTCAGGAATGGTACCTTTAGGAATAGAAGGTTTTGCGTCGGCTGGTTTAGTGTCTTCTTCAGGAATAAGGCCTTCTGGAAGGACTTTAACGCCTTCTTTTGTTTCCTTATAAATGTTAGCGACAATCTCTTCAACCCCAGCATCAGGAGCTACCATACGTTCCGTATATGCTTGGATAAGCATTGGCAAGTTGAGTCCTGTCACGATAACCATCTTGCGATCAGGATTTTCTTCCTTGATACGGCTTGCCTGGTTAAATGGTGACCCAGACCAAAGGTCTGCAAGGACAAGAATTTCGTCGTCAGCGTCAAATTGAGCGATGGCATCTTTGAAGTGAGCGTACAAGTCGTCAGGACCTTCATTTGGCATGAAAGTAACCACTTGAACTTTCTCTTGTTCACCAAAAATCATAGAACCTGATTGGTGAATACCTTCAGCGAATTTACCATGGCTAGCAATAATAATACCGATACCCATTAGTGTTCTTCCTCCTTTTATATATTGTTTCTTAGGAATAGAAAAATGATTATTGGTATTAGCATCGATCAGTATGAAATGACAACAATATTTTTTTAGTCCCTCGAAAATTAGAACAATCTAATTGTAAAACGTTATCATAGATTTGTCAATGCTTTTCGTAACAAAAGTGTCATAAAATTGAAAAAAATATCAAATTATCGCAAATATACTTTCTTTTCAGACAAAAAGAGTTAAATATAGTTTGAAGCTATATCTAACTAGAAGAAATGGGATTAAGAAAAAATGAGATAAATGCTTGTAATAGCTAGTAATGGCTGCTATAATTTCTTCAATTAACTATTTAAGGTTAAATCTATAAGAAAAGAGGACCTCCTTATGTCAGATTTACTAAGTATTTATAATGAATTGCAATCTAAGAAATGGGTTGACTTGACCCACAAAATTAATGCGGAAAGTCCACACTTTCCAGCACTCCCTGCTTTGAAACAAGAAGACCTTTTCACATTAAAAGATGGTTTCCATGTTCAAAAATTTACAGTAGTTGGTCAATACGGAACGCATATTGATGCACCGATTCACTTTGTAGAAGGTGGTCGTTGGTTGGATGAGATTGCTCTCAAAGATCTTCTTTTACCACTCTATGTTATCGACAAGTCTAAAGAAGTTGCTGCGAATCCAAACTTTATCTTGAGCAAACAAGATATCTTAGACTTTGAAGCAGAGCATGGAAAAATTACTGAAGGGGCCTTTGTCGCTTTTCGTAGTGATTGGTCAAAACGTTGGCCAGATCAAGATGCTATGCGCAACCTTGATGAAAATGGGGTTCAACAAAGTCCAGGGTGGAGCCGTGAAGCTCTAGAATTCTTGATTCATGAACGCCATGTTAAGGCTGTCGGTCATGAGACTTTTGATACAGATGCTGGTATTCCAGCAGCAGAACATGGCTTGGTTAACGAATACTACCTCTTGGAACAAAACATTTATCAGGTAGAAGTCTTGAATCAATTGGATCAAGTTCCAGCTGTTGGTGCTTTGATTTCAATTGCATTTCCTCACTGGGACAAGGCGACAGGTTCCCCAGTGCGTGCAGTGGCTATTTTACCTTAATCATAAGAAAAAACACCGAAGAAATTTTCGGTGTCTTTTGTTATTTATAAAAAGAGTTCCTGGAGTTTGCGAGCAACGCCATCCTCTTCATTAGTCCACTCAATTTGTTCGTTAGCGTGGGGGAGAAGGACAGAGCTAGCATTCTTCATGGCATAACCAGTTTTAGCAAGTTCCAACATCTCTGTGTCATTGTGTTCGTCACCAAAAGCAATCAAATCATCCGTTGATTTACGCATGGCCTTAAGTAAGTAGTTCAGGGCGTAGGCCTTGTTAATACCTTTAGGCGAAAATTCCAAAATATTAAGTGGGCCACCCCAAGAATCAACTTCAATTTCTTCCTTGAAGTCTTTCTTGATGTCATCGGCTAGTTGGTACTTATCTTCATGGCGAGTTTGCATAAGGAGAGCGTTAGGGTTGCGCGTGATTTTAGTTGGTTCTAAACGCATAGCCTCAATAATTTTATCAACACCAAAGAGTTGTGGTTGAATACGCTCTGGGTGATTCATAGTGATATAGAAGTGTTTTCGATATTCACTAGCCAGAAAATCCATCTCTAATTCATCATGGCGTTGTAAGAGGCTAATCAGATATTTCTTATCTAATTTAACCGAATGCTCATAAGCCCAGTCTTGGTCTGGAAGATTGGTCAAAGAGCCGTTGAAGGTGATGAGTGGTGTTTCTAACCCTAGTGTTTTGTAATGGTCAATAGCCATACGATAAGGACGACCTGTAGCAATAACGACTTGGTGTCCTTTGTTTTGTACATCTTTAATCGTTTTTTGTGTGAATTCTGAAATAGTTCCATCTGGGCGCAAGAGCGTTCCATCAAGATCTAGTGCAATCAATTTTTTTGTCATGTTCCTATTATAGCAAAAATCTGTCCTTTGTTGGTGATTGAGAAAGAGCTTTCTAAGAACGTTCGGTTTTTCATAAGAAAAGTCTCAGGAAATAAACCTTGCACCGTCAAATAATTTCATGTAGAATAGTAATGTTGCATTCTACATGAGAATGTTCCGAAATTATTCGGATTTTGACAATATTTTTTATTAAGGAGTCTAAACTTTCATGGAAAAGTTTTTCAAATTGAAAGAACATGGTACTGACGTCCGTACAGAAGTGACTGCCGGATTGACAACTTTCTTTGCCATGTCTTACATCCTCTTTGTTAACCCAGCGATGTTGGCTCAGACAGGAATGCCTGCACAAGGTGTTTTCTTAGCAACAATTATTGGTGCGGTTGCAGGGACGTTGATGATGGCATTTTATGCTAACCTACCATACGCCCAAGCGCCTGGTATGGGGCTTAATGCCTTCTTCACCTACACAGTGGTTTTTTCTTTGGGTTACACTTGGCAAGAGGCCTTAGCAATGGTCTTTCTATGTGGTGTTATTTCATTGATCATCACAGTAACTAAAGTACGTAAGATGATTATTGAGTCTATTCCAACAGCCCTCAAATCTGCGATTTCAGCAGGTATCGGTGTTTTCCTTGCATATGTGGGAATTAAAAATGCTGGTTTCTTGAAATTCTCAATTAATCCTCATACCTACACTGTAGCAGGTAAAGGTGCTGACATGGCCAAGGCGTCAATTACAGCTTCATCGTCAGCTACACCAGGTTTGGTTGCTTTCAATAACCCAACTGTAATTGTAGGTTTGATTGGTCTTGCGATTGCGATTTTCTTTATTGTTAAAGGTATTCGTGGTGGTGTTCTTCTTTCAATCCTTGTAACGACTATCATTGCTATTTTTGCTGGTGTTGTTAATCTTGGAAGCATTGACTGGCACGCAGCTAGCTTGACATCATCTATTAAAGACCTTGGTCAGGTCTTTGGTGCAGCGCTTGGATCAAAGGGATTGGGATCACTCTTTTCAGACGTTTCTCGTTTGCCTGGTGTCTTTATGGCTATTCTTGCCTTTTCATTGACTGATATCTTCGATACTATCGGTACCTTGATCGGTACTGGTGAGAAGGTTGGTATCATTGCTTCAACAGGTGATAACAACGAATCAAAAGCTCTTGACCGTGCCCTTTACTCTGACCTTGTTGGTACAAGTATTGGTGCCATTGCAGGGACTTCAAATGTTACAACTTACGTTGAATCTGCAGCAGGTATTGGTGCTGGTGGACGTACTGGTTTGACAGCTCTTGTGGTTGCTGTACTCTTTGCCATCTCTAGTTTCTTTAGTCCAGTGGTATCAATCGTTCCAAATGCTGCCACAGCGCCTATCCTTATTATTGTAGGTGTTATGATGCTCTCTAACCTTAAGAGTGTCGATTGGGAAGACTTGTCTGAAGCTATTCCTGCCTTCTTCACTTCTATTTTCATGGGATTCTCATATAGTATTACTTATGGTATCGCAGCTGGTTTCCTTACTTATACTTTGGTCAAAATCGTCAAAGGTCAAGCTAAGGATGTCCACTTTATTATGTGGATTTTGGATATCTTGTTTATCCTTAACTTCATCAGTATGGCTGTGTTCTAAAGCTTGAAAGTAAAAAGTCTGTACATTTGTCAGGCTTTTTCTTTTGCGATTTTTATCTGGAGGAACGTGAGAGAGTTACTATTGGTTAACTTTTGAAACTATAGTAAGTTTTACAAAAACATTTCTAATCTATGAGTGATTAATGTGGTCAAAATAAATACAAAATTAAAACACTCATCTTAATTTCTTGCTTAGATGATTCAATATTTATAAGTTTCTACTGTATTTTTACAGTGGATTCTAGTCCATATTTTTATTTTTTGATATAATGAAAACATGATTTACAGTCAAAATGAAGAAGAATTGATTAGTATCGGCCAAAAGCTAGGTCGACTGCTCGATTCTGGAGATATAATTGTTCTCTCAGGTGATCTGGGAGCTGGCAAAACAACCTTAACCAAGGGGATTGCCAAAGGTTTGGATATTTTACAGATGATAAAGAGTCCAACCTATACTATTGTAAGGGAGTATGAGGGGCGACTGCCACTCTATCATTTAGATGTCTACCGCATTGGTGATGATCCAGATTCTATTGATTTAGATGATTTTCTGTATGGTGAAGGTGTGACAATCATCGAGTGGGGTGAGTTCCTAGACGAGAGTCTGTTAGGTGATTATCTCCTAATTTCGATATCTCATCATGAAAATGGACGTCAGTTACTTTTTGAATCTTTCGGTCCTAGAAGTAAGGAGATTCAGGAGGAAATGGTAAATGGCTGAGCAAGAATTAGTCATTGAGGAAGCCCAAAGAGAGGATGCTGCCTCTCTAGCTCGTTTACTAGAGGCTGTAGCCTTGGAATCGGATTTTCTAGCACAAGATGATAGAAGTTCTATACTGAGTGCTGAACAGTTAGCCACTTATATTGAAAGTCATCAGCATAGGCTTAATGAAATTTGTTTGGTGGCAAAATTGGGTCATGAGGTCATTGGTGTTTGTAATGTTACCTCTGATCAAGATACTAAGACCAGTCATATTGGCGACGTATTTATTGCGGTTTCTAAACCCTACTGGGGGAATGGTGTTGGCCAGTTTCTTATGGAAACAATGATTGACTGGGCAGATCATACACCAACTATCCGCCGCTTAGAGTTGACGGTTCAAGCACGTAATGAACGGGCGGTTCATCTCTATCAAAAATTTGGATTTGACATTGAAGGCACTAAGAAACGTGGTGCAAGAACTAAAAATGGAGAATTTCTAGATGTTTACCTTATGGCTAAACTCATAGATTAGGAAAAAACATGAAACTTGGACGAAAAATTTTATTGATGTTGTTGGCGATTTTTGCAACGACAGTAGTAGCTGCTGGTATTTACCTAACGACAACTTATAATTACGCCACAGGCGAATTGTCAAAAACGTTTAGGGCTTCTAAAGCAACTTCTGGGAATAGTAAGGCCATTCAACAGACTAAGCCTATAACTATTCTGTTGATGGGGGTAGATACAGGATCCAAAGAACGTAAGGAAACCTGGGAAGGTAACTCTGATACCATGATCTTGGTAACAGTGAACCCTAAGACTAAGAAAACAACCATGACCAGTTTGGAACGTGACCTTTTGACAGATATTGAGGGGTCGGGGGAAGCAAAACTAAATTCAGCCTATGCTGAGGGTGGTGCTGACTTGGCTATTTCAACTATTCAAAAGGTTTTAGATATTGATATTGACTATTATGCACTGATTAATATGCAGGGTATGATTGATCTGGTAGATGCCGTGGGTGGAATTGAGGTAACGAATCATTTTGATTTCCCTATTTCAATTGCAGAAAATGAACCAGAATTTCAGGCAAAAGTTGAGCCTGGAACCCATAGAATCAACGGTGAGCAAGCCTTAGTGTATTCACGTATGCGTTACGATGACCCTGATGGTGACTATGGTCGTCAAAAACGTCAACGTGAGGTTATTCAAAAAGTTGTAGCTAAGCTCTTGAAGATGGACTCGATTGGTTCTTACAAGAAAATCTTGTCAGCTGTAAGTTCAAATGTTCAAACTAGCATTGATCTTGGTGATACCAATACTCTGCGTAGCTTGATGGGCTATAGCGATGCACTTAAAAATATTAAGTCATACCAATTGGCTGGTTCGGATGCCATGATCAACGGAGGAAGCTATCAAGTGGCCTCTACTGAGGATATTCTTAAGGTGCAAAACCGTATTAAGAAGGAAGTTGGTAAGAAAAAAGTCTCTGAATCCAATCTTAAGACTAGTTTGGTTCTCTATGGATCTGGTAGCTCTAACTATGGTTCAGATGATTTCGTTAATTCTAAAGGAAGTGCGGCTTCAAGTGAAGCATCTTCAAATTATGAGGCTGGGCCATCTGAGGCAGCAGGTGGTGGATCGGTAAGTACCTATAATGGAGGTTCTAACTATAGTAATAATTATAGTGAAAATACAGGTAATTATGTTCAGGAACAAGGTACGACAACCCCTACATACAATAATAATGGATCGGGTGTGACTACCTATAGCACTGTTCCAGCGGCACAATAAATGAGGTTGGGTGATTCCCAACCTTTTTGCTTTGAAATGACAGCGATATGGTTATTCCTTGCAATGGCTTTTGAGCTATGCTATAATATAAGAAAATAACGAAAGAGAGGCGGAGTAGAAACTTCGTCTCTTGTGTGTGTAAGGAGGTCATAATGTCGCAAAAAATTATTGATCTCGTGACGGCAGTCGTAGCTCCAGCTATTCCTGAGCCATACGAACTGGTCGATATCGAGTACGAAAAGCTTGGCGGTGACTATGTCTTGTCAGTTTTGATTGATAAGCCAGGTGGTATTACTGTAGAAGATACTGCAGACTTGACTGAAATTATCAGTCCCCTCTTGGATACTATTCAGCCTGATCCTTTCCCGGATCAATACATGCTGGAAGTTTCTAGTCCAGGGTTAGAGCGTCCCTTAAAAACCAAAGAAGCTTTGACAAATGCTGTTGGTCAGTATATCAATGTTAGTCTTTACAAGGCTATTGATAAGATCAAGATTTTCCAAGGTGACTTGGTGGCCTTTGATGGGGAAACCCTAACAATCGATTACCTTGATAAGACTCGCCATAAAACTGTTGAGATTCCCTATCAAACAGTTGCTAAAGCTCGTTTGGCAGTCAAACTCTAAAACTCTTAGTGTAAATAAAGAAAGGATGCCAGTTTTGGCCAATAGAGGCTAAAACAACAAAGAATATGAGCAAAGAAATGCTAGAAGCCTTCCGTGTCTTGGAAGAAGAAAAACACATTAACAAGGAAGACATCATCGATGCTGTGGTTGAATCACTTAAGTCAGCCTACAAGCGTCGTTATGGTCAGTCAGAATCAGCTGTAGTTGAATTCAATGAAAAAACAGGTGATTTTCAAGTTTATACCGTTCGTGAAGTTGTAGATGAAGTCTTTGATAGTCGTTTGGAAATTAGCTTGAAAGATGCACTTGCTATCAGCTCTGCTTACGAGCTCGGTGACAAGATTCGTTTTGAAGAGTCAGTCGATGAATTTGGTCGTGTTGCAGCGCAATCTGCCAAACAAACCATTATGGAAAAAATGCGCAAGCAGATGCGTGAAATCACTTATAATGACTATAAACAACATGAAGGTGAAATCATGCAAGGGACAGTTGAGCGCTTTGACCAACGCTTCATTTATGTGAATCTTGGAACACTTGAAGCCCAATTGTCACGCCAAGACCAAATTCCTGGCGAAAGCTTTAAGTCACACGATGTCATTGATGTTTATGTTTATAAAGTTGAAAACAACCCTAAAGGTGTTAACGTCTTTGTAAGTCGTAGCCATCCAGAGTTCATCAAACGTATCATGGAACAAGAAATTCCAGAAGTATTTGATGGAACTGTAGAAATCATGAGCGTGTCTCGTGAAGCAGGTGATCGTACTAAGGTTGCTGTTCGCAGTCATAATCCTAACGTTGATGCTATTGGTACTATCGTTGGTCGTGGTGGAAGCAATATTAAGAAAGTTGTCAGCCGTTTCCACCCAACACGTTTGGATGCTAAGACAGGAATTGAAGTTCCTGTTGAGGAAAATATTGATGTTATTCAATGGGTTGAAGATCCAGCTGAATTCATCTACAATGCTATTGCACCGGCTGAAGTGGATTATGTTCTCTTCGACGAAGATGATAGCAAACGTGCAACAGTAGTTGTGCCAGATAACAAATTATCTCTTGCAATTGGTCGTCGTGGGCAAAACGTTCGTTTGGCAGCTCATTTGACTGGTTACCGTATTGACATCAAGTCAGCTTCTGAATACGAAGCACTCGAAGCTGAAAAAGCTGAGGCTGCTACTGAGGAAGTTGTAGATGAGATTGTTGCAGAAGAAGCTACACCTGTTGATGTTACAACAGAAGAAGTAACTGAAACAACAGAAGCAGAATAAGAAGAACATAGAGGTGTTTGATGGCTAAAACACGAAAAATACCTTTACGCAAATCAGTTGTCTCAGGAGAAATCATTGATAAACGTGATTTGCTCCGCATTGTAAAAACTAAAGATGGTGAGATTTTCATTGATCCAACAGGAAAGAAAAATGGCCGAGGTGCTTACATTAAATTAGATAATGAAGAAGCTCTCCAAGCCAAAAAGAAACGTGCTTTTAACCATAGTTTCTCCATGGATGTTCCTGAAAGTTTTTATGATGAACTCATTGCTTATGTGGATCACAAGGTCAAAAGAAGAGAGTTAGGTCTTGAATAACACAGAAAAATTGTCAAATATGTTGGGGCTAGCACAAAGAGCTGGAAAGCTTATTTCTGGCGAGGAACTTGTCATTAAGGCAGTTCAATCAGGACAGGCGAGACTAGTTTTTCTTGCCAATGATGCTGGTAGTAACGTGACTAAAAAGACGACTGATAAATGTAACTACTATAATATAGAAGTCTCCACAGTGTTTAACGCACTGGAATTAAGCATGGCTATTGGTAAACCAAGAAAAACGGTTGCTGTAGTTGATGCTGGATTTTCAAAGAAAATGAGGACTCTTATGGACTAAAGAATAGGAGGACATCACGTGTCAAAGAAACGATTATATGAAATCGCAAAAGAGGTTGGTGTAGAAAGCAAGGTTGTTGTTGCAAAAGCTCAAGAACTTGGTCTTTCTGTGAAGAGCCACTCCTCATCAGTTGAAGAAGCTGATGCTAATCGTATCACTTCAAGTTTAAAAGGGGGAACAGCTAAGGCTGAAAGCAAGCCAGCTCCTAAAGCGACACCAACTCCTAAAGAGGAAAAGGTAGCGCCTAAGGTTGATAAGGCACCTGTTGCCAAATCAGCTCCAGCTAAAGAAGTATCAAAGGCTGAAGTCAAAGAAGCCCCTGCGACTCCGAAAAAACCACAAAGCCGTAATTTTAAGGCAGAACGTGAAGCACGTGCCAAGGCAGAAGCAGAGCGTCGTCAAAATGTCGGAGGACGTGACAACCGTAATCGAAACCGAAATCAACAAGGAAACGATCAAGGTAAACGTCAGAATAATGATCGTCGCAACCAAAATGGAAATGGTCAAGGAAACCGTAACAATGGGAACCGCGATAACAATAGTAATCGTGACCGTAATTTCCAAGGCAAACAGCGCAATGATCAAGGTCGAAATAAACGTAACGATGCTGCCCGCAACAATCAGGCAGGACCACGTATTGACTTTAAAGCGCGTGCAGCAGCCTTAAAAGCAGAGCAAAATGCAGAGTACTCACGTCAAAGTGAAACACGCTTCCGTGAGGAAAAAGCTGCAGAGCAACGCCGTGCGAAAGAACAGGAAAAGGCAAGAAAAGAAAAACAACAGGCTGAAGTCGCTGCTCAAAAAGCAGTTGCTGAAGCTAAGCCAACTCCAGAACCAGCACCGGCTGCTCAACCAGCTCCAGCTGCGCAAGCACAAGATACACGTCGTAAAAAGGCACGTCCAGATAAATCACGTGATAATCGTCGCGAGAATGAAGATGGACCTAAGCAAACAAGAAATAATAAGTGGAATAATCAAAACCAAGTGAGAAATCAACGAAATAGTAACTGGAACAAAAACAAAAATAAAAAAGGTAAAAATAACCGTGGTAATTCAGCTCCAAAACCAGTAACAGAGCGTAAATTCCATGAATTACCAAAAGAATTTGAATACACTGAAGGCATGACGGTTGCAGAAATCGCAAAACGTATTAAACGCGAACCAGCTGAAATCGTTAAGAAACTCTTCATGATGGGCGTTATGGCAACTCAAAACCAATCTCTTGACGGGGATACCATTGAGTTGTTGATGGTTGACTATGGTATTGAGGCAACCAAGAAAGAAGAAGTCGATAATGCTGATATCGAACGTTTCTTTGTTGACGAAGATTACCTTAACAAAGATGCTATGGTAGAACGTGCACCAGTTGTTACTATCATGGGACACGTTGACCATGGTAAAACAACCCTTCTTGATACCCTTCGTAACTCACGTGTTGCGACTGGAGAAGCTGGTGGTATCACACAGCATATTGGTGCCTACCAAATTGAAGAGGGTGGTAAGAAAATTACCTTCCTTGATACTCCTGGACACGCGGCCTTTACATCTATGCGTGCCCGTGGTGCTTCTGTTACAGATATTACTATCTTGATTGTAGCTGCGGATGATGGTGTTATGCCACAAACGATTGAAGCCATCAACCACTCTAAGGCTGCTGGTGTTCCAATCATTGTTGCGATTAACAAGATTGATAAACCAGGTGCTAACCCAGAACGTGTTATCGGTGAATTGGCTGAGCATGGAGTCATTTCAACAGCATGGGGTGGCGATAGTGAATTCGTTGAAATCTCAGCTAAATTTGGACAAAACATTGAAGAATTGCTTGAAACCGTTCTTCTTGTGGCTGAAGTGGAAGAGCTTAAAGCGGATCCAAGTGTTCGTGCCATCGGTACCGTTATTGAAGCTCGTTTGGATAAAGGTAAAGGTGCGGTTGCAACCCTCCTTGTTCAACAAGGTACCTTGCATGTTCAAGACCCAATCGTTGTTGGTAATACCTTCGGACGTGTCCGTGCTATGACCAATGACCTTGGTCGTCGTATTAAGACTGCAGCACCATCAACGCCAGTTTCAATTACTGGTTTGAACGAAGCGCCTATGGCGGGTGACCATTTTGCCGTTTATGAAGATGAAAAAGCAGCTCGCGCAGCCGGTGAAGAACGTGCCAAACGTGCCCTTATGAAACAACGTCAACAAACACATCGTGTTAGCCTTGATAACCTCTTTGACACCCTTAAAGCCGGTGAATTGAAGACTGTTAATGTTATCATCAAGGCCGATGTACAAGGTTCTGTTGAAGCCTTGGCAGCGTCACTTCTTAAGATTGATGTTGAGGGTGTTCGCGTTAATGTTGTTCACTCAGCAGTAGGTGCTATCAACGAATCTGATATTACTCTTGCGGAAGCTTCAGATGCCGTTGTCATCGGATTTAACGTTCGTCCTACACCACAAGCACGTCAACAAGCGGAAACTGATGAAGTTGAAATTCGTCTTCACAGCATCATCTACAAGGTTATCGAAGAAATCGAAGATGCCATGAAAGGGATGCTTGATCCTGAGTTTGAAGAAAAAGTCATGGGTGAAGCTATTATCCGTGAAACCTTCAAAGTTTCTAAAGTCGGAACAATCGGTGGGTTCATGGTTACTAGTGGTAAAATCACTCGTGATTCAAGTGCCCGTGTGATTCGTGATGGTGTCGTTATTTTTGATGGTAAATTGGCAAGCTTGAAACACTTTAAAGATGACGTTAAAGAAGTCGGAAACGCTCAAGAGGGTGGTTTGATGATTGAAAACTACAACGATATTAAAGTTGATGACGTTATCGAAGCTTACATTATGGAAGAAATTAAACGTTAATTTTGTTAGCTTTAAAAAGCTTACTTAGGAGATAAAGCTAGGTCATCTGGCCTGGCTTTTGTTCCATCATAATAAGAGAGAAAGGATAAGACTATGGGAAATTCATTTCGTGTAGACCGTGTTGGTATGGAAATCAAACGTGAGGTCAATGAAATTCTTCAAAAGAAAGTTCGTGATCCACGCGTACAAGATGTCACTATCACAGATGTGCAAATGCTTGGCGATTTGTCAGCTGCTAAGATTTTTTACACTATTCATTCAACCTTGGCCTCAGATAACCAAAAAGCACAAACTGGTCTTGAAAAGGCTACTGGGACAATCAAGCGTGAACTTGGTAAAAAATTGACCATGTATAAGATTCCAGATTTAACCTTCATTAAGGATGAATCTATCGAATACGGTAATAGAATTGATGAAATGCTTCGTAATTTGGAGCGTAAAGACTAAGAAAAAATTCCTGTCAGTTATGGCAGGAATTTTGCGTTATAATAGAATAAAAAGGAGGACTTCAATGAAAGTAACAGTCTATTTGGGAGCTAATATGGGTGACAATCCTAGCTTTAAGAAAGCAACAATTGCCTTGGGCCAGTGGATTGCTAAAAATGGGCATACTCTAGTCTATGGTGGTAGTAAGATGGGGCTGATGGGAGTTCTTGGTGACACTATTTTGGAAAATGGGGGAGAGGCTCATGGAATTATGCCGCAATTCCTCAAAGATAGGGAGATAGCTTATGAGGGATTGACTTCAATGACCATAGTAGAAACCATGGCAGAACGAAAGACTGCCATGCTAGAGCAAGGAGACCTCTTTATCGCCCTTCCAGGAGGTCTAGGAACACTGGAAGAAATTTCTGAAGCTATTGCAGCTGCTCGCGTCGGTAAGCTGGACAAACCCTGTGTTTTCTTCAATCTCAATGGCTATTATGATGCTATGAAAACAATGTTGGATACCATGGTTACTCATGACTTTTTAGAGGCTGAAACAGCAGCAAAATTCCTCTTTACAGATGATTTTTCAGAAATTGAAGCTTTCGTCCAGTCCTACACGCCTCCTCAATTGAGACGTTATCGGTAGTATTGCTTTAACTAAATGCTTACAAATATTTCTTAGCGACTTCTATATCGCCAGCATAGTTATCACGTTTCCCATTTACGATTTGGAAAGCATCAGCACCTTTACCGGCAATAACCACAGCATCTTTGGAGTCTGTAGTCTCAGATATTGCTGTTTTGATTGCTTCTTCTCGATCAACAATGATACGTACCTCACGGTTGATGTGACTGGCAATTTCTTGACAGATAGCAAGAGGATCCTCCTTGTTAGGATCGTCGGCTGTTAGGAAGACATCAACATCAGGGTAGGTATTGAGGACATGTCCGAAGTCTTTACGACGACTTTCACCTTTATTTCCAGGAGCCCCTAGAATTAGGCTAATATGGCCATCTTGATGGCTGGTTACGACTTGTAAGAGCTTATCTAGGCTATCTCCATTGTGAGCATAGTCCACAAAAACCTTGGCTCCTTTAGTTTGTGTAAGAACTTCCATACGCCCTGGAACAGAGGTCTGAGTAATCCCTTCTTTGATGTCTTGAAGGCTAGCTCCAAGACGTAGGCAGGCTAGACCTGCAGCCATAGCATTGTCCTGGTTAAAGTCACCTATAAGTTGGATATCATAGTCGCCGGCTAATTTCCCACTTGCCTTAAAGCTAAAACCTGAGCCATGTTTAACAGCATTGTCGGAGTTTTTACCATAGAAGTCATGCTCTTTATCCGCAACTTCCTCAGCGACAAAAGCAAAGTGATCCATACCGCTATTGACGATAACAACTCGACTGTTTTCCAAGAGAAGACGCTTATGGTAGAAGTAGTCTTCAAAGGTTGGATGTTCAATAGGTCCAATATGGTCTGGGCTGATGTTAAGAAAGACACCCACATCAAAAGTCAGTCCATAGACACGCTTAGTCAGATAGGCTTGACTTGAGACTTCCATAATCAGATGGGTCATGCCATTATCAACAGCTTCAGCCATCATACGGAAAAGATCCAAACTCTCAGGTGTTGTTAAGGTAGACTTGAAGAAGTTTTTTCCGTCTAATGTCGTGTTCATGGTTGAAAGCATAGCAGGTTTATGACTTTGCTTGAGAATATTGAAGGCAAAGTAGGCTGCTGTTGTTTTCCCTTTTGTCCCAGTAAAAGCCAGTAATTTAAGCTTGTCTTGAGGGTATTGGTAGAAGGCCTGAGCAACGAGGCTCATAGCCTGTTTAATATCTGATACGATAATGGCAGGTATTCCCACTTGATAATCTTTCTCAGCCACGTAGAAACTCAAGCCAGCTTTGACAGCATTCTCTAAAAATTCAGGCTTAAAGGCAGCCCCTTTGGCAAAAAAGAGGGAAGATGGTGTGACATCACGACTGTCGTAAGAAAGATGATCAAAAGTCACTCCAGTCCATGAATAGTAGTAGTTGTCTTGGTCAATAATATCTCGAAAATTACGGTCCTTTTTGAGAACCTCTAGAACTTGTTCAATAGTAATCATAGTTCCTATTTTAGCCTTAATGTTCTTGTTTTACAAGTCACAGCCAAAAGTTTATAATAAACTAGATTATATTTTATTCTTTAGAAAGAAAATTATGACTGAAACTAAAACTGACACACAGCAGCAGCAGATGCTAAGAGGGACGGCGTGGATGACAGCATCCAATATTATCAGTCGTCTATTAGGGGCACTTTACATTATTCCTTGGTATGCTTGGATGGGTAAACAGGGCGACCAAGCCAATGCCCTCTTTGGTCAAGGGTATAACATTTATGCCCTTTTCCTTTTGATTTCTACAGCAGGGATTCCAGTCGCAATTGCCAAACAGGTGTCTAAATACAACACTCTTGGAAAGATGGAGACGAGTTTCTTCTTACTCAAGCGTATCTTGTATTACATGATTGGTCTCGGATTGATCTTTGGCGTTTTCATGTACTTTGCTTCGCCGTGGATGTCTTACCTTTCTGGGGGAGATGAGGATCTGGTTCGCGTAATGCGTAGTCTTTCTTGGGCAGTTGTTATTTTCCCATCCATGTCTGTTTTACGAGGCTTTTTCCAAGGCTTTAACAATATGAAGCCATATGCCTTAAGTCAGATTGCGGAACAGATTATCCGTGTTATTTGGATGCTGTTGGCTACCTTCTTCATCATGAAAATTGGGACAGGCGATTATGTGACGGCAGTTGTCCAATCGACTTTTGCCGCTTTCATCGGTATGTTGGCTAGTTATGGGGTGCTTTTCTTCTACCTTTGGAAGGAGGGCAAGCTCAAGAGCCTTTTTGGCAAGCAGGCTGTTCATCCGGATATCAATCCAACTGCAATTGTTATTGAAACCTTTAAGGAAGCTGTCCCTTTTATTATCACTGGATCTGCTATTCAGCTTTTCCAACTGATTGATCAATGGACCTTTATCCGTACTATGGAGAAGTTTACAAGCTATAGTAACAGTCAACTTCAGGTTCTCTATGCTTACTTGTCTTCAAACCCAAGTAAGATTACCATGATTTTGATTGCCGTTGCTCTTTCTATTGCCGGGGTTGGGATTCCACTCTTGACGGAAAATATGGTTAAGAAAGATCTTAAGGGAGCGGCTAAACTGATTATCAATAACCTACAGTTGCTTTTGCTCTTTATTGTTCCTGCTATTGTGGGGTCAGTGATTTTAGCTAAACCACTTTATACAGTTTTTTATGGGGCCCCAGATAGTCAGGCCCACTTGCTATTTGTAGCCAGTCTGATTCAAGTTATTTTCTTGGCCTTGTATAGCGTTTTAGCACCAATGCTTCAGGCAATCTTTGAAACCCGTAAAGCTATTAACTATTTTGCGATTGGGGTTTTAGTTAAGGCTGTTCTACAGTTGCCATTGATTATTTTCCTAGGAGCCCTTGGCCCTGTTATTTCAACAGCCATCGGTTTAGGTGTTCCAATTGCTCTCATGTATAATCACCTCCACACTGTTACGCACTTTAGTCGTAAGACAGTGTTTAGAAAAGCCTTGCTCATCTGTATCCTTACAGTACTCATGGCTATTCCAGTTGCGGTCTTCTATTGGTTGTTCCAGTTTGTACTGTCACCAACAAGCCGTATGGGTAGTGTGATTTACTTGGTCATTGGAGGAGGCCTTGGAATCGGTGTCTATGGCGTTCTTGCTCTTGTAACTCGTATGGCTGATCACTTGCTTGGTGCCCGAGCTGCTAGTCTGCGTGCTAAATTACATATTAAATAAGATTTAAACCAAGTTGTGTGGCTTGGTTTTTTTCTTTTCAACAATTTCTGAAAAAGGAGTATAATGAGGGTGAAAAAATGAAATCGTTTTAATGATTTAGAATCGAGGAAAGGATTATGGTTGATTCTAGACAAGAAAATATAAAATTAGGGACCTATCCTCCCGAACAAGTTTACCAAGTCTTGCAGACAAGCACTCAAGGTTTGAGCTTACAAGAGGTTAAGGAGAGGCAGGCGACTTATGGCCCTAACCAATTGAAGGAAAGTAAGAAGGAGCCTATTTGGCTGGTCTTTTTCAGGCATTTTACCAGTCTTATGGCACTCTTATTGTGGGTCGGTGGTTTTATCGCTATGCTTTCTCATAGTTTAGAGTTGGGGATTGCAATCTGGTTGGTCAACATTATTAATGGTCTCTTTAGCTTTATTCAAGAATATAGAGCAAGTCAGGCTACGGCAGCTCTTAACAAGCTTCTTCCAGCCTATACGCGAGTTCTTCGTGATGGTAAGGAGGATAAGATTCTAGCTCAGGACTTGGTGCCAGGTGACTTGGTTTTCATTGAAGAAGGAGACCGTATTTCTGCAGATGGACGCTTGGTCGCCGTGACAGATTTGCAGGTTAACCAGTCTGCCCTCACTGGTGAGTCTAATCCTATTTATAAGTCAGATCAAGCAGATTTGACTCCCGACAAGACTGAGTTAGAATATGACAATATGGTATTTGCAGGGACGACAGTCTCTTCTGGTTCTGGACATTTTATAGTATCTGCTATCGGTATGAAAACTGAGTTCGGACAAATTGCAGACTTGACGCAAAACCTAGCTCAGGAAAAAAGTCCACTGCAAAAGGAACTAGACCATTTGACCAAACAGATTTCGGTCATCGCAGTATCTGTAGGTCTCTTCTTTATGGTGGCAGCGACTCTATTTGTCCATCAGCCTTTGTCTCAAGCCTTTATTTTTGCATTGGGGATGATTGTGGCCTTTATTCCAGAGGGACTTCTTCCCACAGTTACTCTCTCTCTAGCCATGGCAGTTCAGCGTATGGCTAAGGATCATGCTTTGGTTAAGAAGTTGTCTTCGGTAGAGACACTAGGAGCAACTTCTGTTATTTGTTCGGATAAAACAGGGACTTTGACGCAAAATGCTATGACGGTTAACCACCTGTGGACCTTGTCAGACAGTTATGGGGTAACTGGGCTAGGTTACGCACCGGAAGGGCAGATTGAGCAGGAAGGACAACCTGTTTCTCTTGAAGAAAATGAGCTCCTTAATCGTTTGGTCAGATTCTCACATTTGGCTAGCAATGCTCAAGTTGTAGCTCCTAGTGCTGATAATCCCAATTATACGATTTTAGGTGATCCGACGGAGGCTTGTCTTAATGTTCTCGCTGAAAAAGCAGGAATTAATTTAAATGACAATCATACTTGGGCCCCTCGCATCAAGGAAATTCCCTTTGATTCTGATCGTAAACGGATGACAACAGTGCATAAGCTTGAGTCAGGATTGGATGGTAGTTATCATATATCTATCACCAAAGGTGCTCCAAAAGAAGTGATGGAGCTTTGCTCAGATTACTTTGATAATCAAGGGATGATTAAATCATTGACAGCTACTGAGCGTCAGGCTATCCTTGCGGCTAACGATAAGTTTGCCCGTGATGGTCTACGTGTTTTAGCTGTGGCCTATAGACCTTTAGATAGCGAGCATATTGGAGAAGACCGGTGGGACATGCAGACCCTGGAGGACAGTATGGTCTTTCTAGGTTTAGTTGCCATGAGTGATCCGCCACGTCAGGGGGTGCGAGAGGCTATTGAGAAATGCCATAGAGCTAGTATTCGTATTATCATGGTAACAGGTGACTATGGTTTGACAGCTCTCAGTATTGCCAAGAAAATCGGAATTGTACAAGGTGATGATGCGCGTGTTGTTTCGGGACTTGAACTAGCTGCCATGGATGACGACCAGCTCAAAGAAGCGCTTAAAGGGGAAATTGTTTTTGCTCGTGTAGCACCTGAACAAAAATACCGTGTGGTCAATGCACTTCAGGAGCTTGGTGAGGTTGTCGCTGTTACTGGTGATGGTGTTAATGATGCCCCTGCCCTTAAAAAAGCTGATATCGGTGTAGCTATGGGGGTATCGGGAACCGATGTTGCCAAGGAATCTGCGGATATGATCTTAACAGATGATCATTTTGTTTCGATTGTACATGCTGTTGAAGAAGGTCGTGCAGTTTATAGAAACATTCAAAAATTCCTGACTTATATTTTTAATTCCAACACGCCAGAAGCCGTACCCTCTGCTTTCTTCTTGTTCTCTTTGGGACGCATACCTCTTCCCTTAACGGTTATGCAAATCCTAGCTATTGACTTGGGGACAGATATGGTACCTGCTTTGGGATTGGGGGTTGAACCACCTGAAGAGGGCGTTATGGATAGACCGCCAAGACGTCTTTCAGATCGCTTGCTCAATCGACAATTATTGATTAAAGCTTTTGTCTGGTATGGACTGATTGAAGCAGCCTTAGCTATGGGAGCTTTCTTCCTTAATTATTGGGTTAATCAAGGTAATTTAAACCATTTGGCCAGCTCAGGTCCTCTTTATCGAGAGGCAACCACTATGACCTTAGGTGCTATTATCTTTACCCAAATTGGTATGGCTATGAATAGTCGTAAAGGTAGAGGGTCTATATTCCAAGTTAAACCATTTGCTAATCGGATTATTAGCTTAGGGATTGTTTTAGAAATTGTTCTCTTTATCATCCTGTCTTACGTGCCTTTCTTCCACACGCTATTTAACACTGCACCTATTGGACTTGATGATTGGCTCTATTTACTTGCTTGTCCGTTTGTTATTATGGCTTTGGAAGAAATCAGATATCGCTTATTTGATAAAAAGTAAGTCAGTAGCTTACTTCGGATTGCAGCGAGACTTTTAAATCATTTCTTAGTGCTTGAAACTATGATGTTTCAGGCACTTTTTGATGCTTGAAAATCTACTTTAGACAATCTCAAAAATTGGCCTTATTTTAAATTAGAGTCAGTATCTATCTGTCTTTTTAGGTTATAGAAATAAACTATAACTAACTATCAAGAATCCGTATGATGAACTTACCATTATTTTCAGAAAATAGTGATAAAATAGAGGTCATAGATATGGATTATATCCACTTTACCATGTAGAAAGGGCACATTATGACACAAGAATATCAATTAGAAACCATTTTGGCACACGCAGGAATCAATTCGGATGAAGCAACAGGAGCCTTGGCTTCACCGATTCATTTTTCAACAACCTACCAACATCCAGAATTTGGCCATTCTACTGGTTTTGACTATACACGAACTAAAAATCCAACACGCGCAACAGTGGAAAAAACACTTGCAGCTATTGAAAAAGCAGATTATGCTATTGCGACAAGTTCAGGGATGAGCGCCATTGTTTTGGCCTTTGAAATTTTCCCAGTAGGTAGCAAGGTTGTAGCTGCGCGTGACCTTTACGGAGGCTCTTTCCGTTGGTTTAATGACAAGGAAAAAGAAGGTCGCTTCTTTTTTGAATACACTAATACCGAAGACGAGATGATTGCGGCCATCACTGATGATACTGATATTGTCTACATCGAAACACCAACAAATCCACTTATGATTGAGTTTGATATTGAAAAAGTGGCAAAAATTGCTCATGATAAGGGTGCAGTGGTTATTGTTGATAATACTTTCTATAGCCCAATCTATCAAACACCGATTACTCAAGGTGCTGATATCGTTGTACATTCAGCTACTAAATACCTATCAGGTCATAATGATGTTTTGGCTGGTGTTGTTGTGACTAGCAACCAAGAATTTTACGATAAACTTTATTATAACCTCAATACTACGGGTCCTACCTTATCACCATTTGATAGCTATATGCTCATGCGTGGTCTTAAGACCTTAAAACTTCGTATGGAGGCATCGACAGCTAATGCTCAAGAAGTTGTAGCTTTCTTAGAAAAGTCACCGGCTGTTAAGGAAGTTCTCTATCCAGGCAAGGGTGGGATGATTTCCTTCAAAGTGGCTGATCAAGACAAGATTCCAACCATTATCAATTCTCTAAAGGTCTTTACCTTTGCGGAGAGCCTAGGTGGTGTCGAAAGCTTGATTACCTACCCAACGACACAAACCCACGCAGATATTCCAAGTGATGTACGTGCTTCCTATGGTTTGACAGACGACTTGCTTCGTCTTTCAATTGGTATTGAAGCAGCACAAGATTTGATTGCTGACTTGGAAAATGCCCTTAGTCTTTAAGGAGTTATCTATGACACGTTATGATTTTACAACACAACCAAATCGCTTGAATCAAAACACCATGAAATGGCACGAAGCTGAAAGTAATCCAGAACTCCTTGAGCTTTGGGTTGCTGATATGGACTTCCTACCTGTTCCTGAGATTAGGGATGCAGTCATCAACTATGCTGAGACACATATTTTTGGTTATCCTTATCCAAGTGATGAGCTTTATCAGTCCATTATTAATTGGGAAAAAAATCAACATGGTTATGTCGTTGATAAAGAGAGTATTGTGCTTATTGAAGGTGTTGTCCCAGCCATTTCAACAGCTATTCAAGCCTTTACGAAAGAAGGCGATGCTGTTCTCATCAATACACCAGTTTATCCGCCTTTTGCTCGTTCTGTCCGTTTGAATAATCGTCAGTTGATTGAGAATAGTCTTGTTAAGGTTAATGGGCATTTTGAAATTGATTTTGAACAATTGGAACGTGATATCGTCGATAATGAGGTTAAACTTTATGTTTTCTGTAGCCCACATAACCCAGGTGGGCGTGTCTGGACTAAGGAAGAATTGACCAAGGTGGCAGACCTCTGCCAAAAACATGGTGTCCTTTTAGTATCTGATGAAATCCACCAAGATTTAGCCTTATATGGGAATAAGCATATCTCTATGAATACCATTTCAGATGCTTACAAGGACTTTACCTTGGTGCTTAGTTCGGCCACTAAAACCTTTAATATTGCTGGTACTAAAAATAGTTTTACTATCATTGAAAATGAAGCCTTACGTAAAGCCTTTAAACAAAAGCAATTGGCAAATAATCAACATGAAATTCCAACCATTGGTTTGATTACAACGCAAGCAGCTTTGACCTATGGGCAACCTTGGTTAGAGGAATTGAAGACTGTCTTTGAAACTAATATTGACCTTTTAACCAAGGAACTTAGTGAAAAGACTAATATCAAAGTCATGAAACCTGAGGGAACCTACTTGGTATGGCTTGATTTTTCAGCCTATGATCAAGATCATAATGAACTTGGACGCTTGCTTAAAGAAGAAGCCAAGGTAGTGCTAAATGACGGTATTACCTTTGGTTCCGAAGGAGAAAAACATTTCCGTTTTAACGTAGCTACACCGACTACTGTTGTTGCAGAAGGGGTGAAACGCCTCGTTTCTGTCTTTGGAAAATAAGAAAAGTGATGCAAATAGCATCACTTTTCTTATTCTTATGAGTGCACATCGTAGATTTTCAAGTTTAGTAGAAGGTCTTTCTGAGTGGAGAAGACCTTGACATCCTGTTTGCCAGAAGTATTAAACCTAGCTAGAGTGTAGGTTTGGCCATTTGGAAAGAAGATTTCCAAGCTACGATTGTCTGTAATAAGCGTTATAGTAATATTATCAGTTTCCTTATAGCGACTGTCAGCTTGATAACCTTGACCATTTCCCAAGAGTCCATCGTAATAGTAAGAAGAGGCAGTTTGGCTACCATCCATGCTGTTGTTCAGTTCAGCAGCATAAGCAGAGACCTGATAGGTACTACCTGTTATTTGGTAGCCGATTTTAACGTAATCAGAGCCTTGCCAGATATCAATGTAGATATAGCCTCCTTCTTTCTTAATATTTGAAAAATGCAGTTGGTAATATCCTGCACTATTTTTTCCAGCAAGATCAAGAAGGCCATTAGCATTCTGATTGTGACTTTTATCAATCCAAGGTTTTCTATTGTCACTGGTGAGTGGCCTTTGACTCGAAATGTTGCCGTTTTGATTTTTGAGGGTTAATTGTTCATTTTTATAGAGGGGGGCGGACTGAATAATACCGTCTTTATCCAGTTGTAGCTTTCTGGGTGTAGTGTAAAAACCAATAGTTTTTAGAAAATCACTCTTGGCCTCTTGGTCACTGTGAATGCCTGACGTGAAGTAGTTCCAATTACCAACCCAGCCAAGACTGATAAGGTTATGATTGCTTTCTTCGATTTGATTGCTTCCAGTGAAGTTAGCGCCATAATAGTCTGAGCCTTGATCTAAGCGTTTCGTTTCTGTGTCTGCAATAAATAAGCCGTTATCATCTAAATGCCCTACAGTATAGTAGGTTCCAGTTGTTTCACCTGAGGCTGTATCCTTAGCTCCAAAAAAGAGAACTTGCTTGTCCCGACCATCAGTTGTTGTCATTGTTTTTAGAACGGGACACTCGATAGGAGCGTTGTCCTGCCAGTTACGACCCTTAAAAAATGTTTCGGGTAGGATTTTGGAGTCTCCCTTGCTATCTGCTTTGGTCCAGTTGATACCATCTTGAGATTGATAAACACCTAAGGCGTCACCTTCAGCGATATACATGAGTAATTTGTCTTTGAAGTGGAAGACATAAGGATCGCGGAAATCTTTACCGTTATAGGATTGTTCCTTTGTCAATAAAGGTTTACCATCTTTTAAGGCTTTAGTAAAGCTAGCTCCCTTGTCGTTTGACTCACTAGCATAGATTGCCTGGCTTCCATCATCCATGAGCCCTGTAAAATAGGCGACAGGTTCTTCGTTTTGGATACCAGAAATCCCCTGACTATCTGTGACTACACTCCCTGTCCAAGCAGAATGCCATCCTTCTTTAGAGTCACCACCCTTTGCTGGTATAGCAGTCTCTTGTTTACTATAGGTGATAAAATCTTTAGTCGTTGTATGTGTCCAATCTTGACCGTTAGGTCCAAAAGGATCAGTAGCCCCATCTACAGAATGTAGAAAATAGATATCATAGTAGTTTCCTTCTTGATTCCACACAATAGTCTGTAGGTCGTTAGACCATCCTTTATGAGATGCTAGATGAAAGTTTTGACTCACAGAAGCTTTATTTGTTTTCGGGGAAGAATTGTTAACGCTCTCATTTTTTATTATAAAAACAAAAAATAAGATTAAAAAAATAAGAATAAAGATTAGAGGAGGATATTTTGATTCCATATAGTGATAATTCCTGATTAAATTGCTTTTTATATAGTTATTATTTTAACAAAAAAATAGTTTTTTACAAAAAATATCAATTTGTCATTAAAAAAAGATTGGAATTTAGATTAAAAAATGATAGAATAAAACATGTGAAAACCTAAAAGGAGAGTTTATATGGACAGTACAGTTAATTCACAGTCAAATACAGTAGCACCTAAGCAAGCAGAGTGCAAAAAGATGCGTTATAGCATCCGTAAGGTAGCCACAGTAGGGGCAACATCAGCACTCGTTGGTACCTTGGCATTTTTGGGTGCCACTCAGGTAAAAGCTGATCAAGTTACAGAAACAGTACCAGCTGTAGCTACTGCGACAGCAACACCAGAAACAAGCACAGCATCTCTAACGGTAGCCAGTGAAACAGCAACAAGTGTGGCAACTTCAGAAGCAGTTGAATCTTCAGTTGCACATTCAGAGGTTGCAACTACACCAGTTACAGAGACACAACCAAGCAACACAACTCCATCAGTAGTCGAAGAAAAGGCGTCTAGCACAGTAGTGACATCTTCATCAGATGCAACAACACCTTCAGCAACTGTTGCTGCGGTTTCTGCTCCAGCTCATACATCAGAGGCTGCAGTAGAGGCACCAACTTCAACAGCAAGCTCAGAAACAGCTGATACACACACTGAAGTAGCCCTTAAACCTACTGAAAACAGTGCTGCTAATGCAAACCTTAGCAAACTTAACGGTCGTATCAAGTCTATTGTTGAAGATAATATGACCTCAGATCAAATCGTTGCCTTGACTGAGGAAGAAATTAAAGCACTTAATAAAGTTGACTTTAGCGATGATGCTATCAAGGGTACAGGTACTAGCTTGACTTACCGTAACTTGAAAGATATCGTTGCTAGCTTCTTGAAGCAAGACAGCAAATTGGCAGTTCCTTACTTTAAAGCAGATACAATCATCAATATGCCTGCTTTCAACACTGTTGATGCCCAAACGATGAAAAAAGAAGAAATCGACGTTTGGGATTCTTGGCCAGTCCAAGATGCTGAGTCAGGTGTAGTAAGCAACTGGAACGGTTATCAGTTGGTTATCTCAATGGCCGGTGCACCAAATAAAAACTCAAACCACATTTACTTGCTCTATAGTAAATACGGAGATAATGACTTTACACATTGGAAAAATGCGGGTCCAATCTTTGGTTATAATGCCCTTGAAGATGACCAACAATGGTCAGGTTCAGCGACGGTAAACTCTGACGGTAGTATCCAACTTTACTACACTAAGAATGATACTAGTGGCGGTAAATTGAACTGGCAACAATTGGCTAGTGCTACACTTAACCTAGCTGTTGAAAACGACGAAGTTGTTATTAAGTCAGTTGAAAATGACCACATTCTCTTTGGTGGGGATAACTATCATTATCAAAGTTATCCAAAATTCATGAGTACTTTCAACGACGACCACAACCACGATGGAAATCCAGACCGTACAGATAACTACTGTCTTCGTGACCCACACATCATTGAAGATAACGGTAGTCGCTACCTTATTTTCGAATCAAATACAGGTGACGAAAACTACCAAGGCGAAAAACAAATCTACAACTGGTCAAACTATGGAGGAGATGACGCATTTAACCTTAAGTCATTCCTCAATATTGTCAATAATAAACACCTTTATAACCTTGCTTCATGGGCAAATGGTTCTATTGGTATCTTGAAACTTGACGACAACGAGAAAAATCCATCTGTAGCTGAACTTTATACACCACTTGTTACTAGCCATATGGTTACTGATGAAGTAGAACGTCCAAGTGTTGTTAAGATGGGTGGCAAGTATTACCTCTTCACTGCTTCACGTATCAACAAATCTACGGATGCTGAAGGTACTGTAGCAGCGCGTGAAGCTGTCGGTGATGACGTTGTCATGCTTGGATTCGTATCAGACAGCCTCCGTGGGAAATACCGTCCACTTAACGGCTCAGGTGTGGTCTTGACAGCCTCTGTTCCAGCTGACTGGCGTACATCTACCTATTCTTACTATGCGGTTCCTGTTGAAGGATCATCAGATACTCTCTTGGTTACTTCTTACATGACTAACCGCGGTGGTATTGCTGGTGCTGAGAATAAATCAACATGGGCTCCAAGCTTCCTCATCAAGATGAATGCAGATGATACTACAGAAGTTCTTCCTAAGATGACCAACCAAGGGGACTGGATTTGGGATAAATCTAGTGAAAGCTTGGTACACGTGGCCGATCAAAACAGTGCTAAATTGCCAAATGAGGACTATAACGTAGATTATTATGCAGTGTCAGATTATGGTCTTAAACCACATACTTATCCTACAGTTGATGGTTCACCGGGCGTTTCTGAAGCTCGCGGTGTCTTAACTGTAACTGTTAAAGATGGTGAAGACAAGAAATCAGATAAATCAGAAACACCAGTAAATCCAACAGAAGGTAATCATTCTGTTGATGATAAGTCTAACAAACCAGATACACCTTCTAAACCAGCAGACAATAATCAACCATCAACTAATAAAGAAGATAAACCAGCAACGCCGACGAATCCAGATTCTCCAGTTCGTAATCCGTTCCCTTATTTCACAGACCGCCCATCTAATGATAATAATTCATCAGATGATCATCATGTAGAGGTTCCTGCGAAACCTTCAACAGAGAGTTCTGTGGGTGACCGTCGTCCAGTAGCTCAAGCTACAGAGATTGCGTCACCAGTACCAGAGGCTATTGTAGCAACTGGACCAACTGTTTCAACGACTCCTGTTAAAGAAGAGTCTGTCACTGAAACAGAAGCTCCAAAACCAGCTAAGTCTGAAGAGGAAGTTCAGTCTCACGGAGTCGCTAAAGCTGATGAAGTAACTAAGTCTGATGAGTCAAGTAAAGACAACAATACTAAAGTTGCTGCCAAACTTGCTACGACTCCTAAGACACCAAGTGATTCAGAAGGTTCAAAGAGCAACATTCTTTCAATCTTGGCGACTATCTTTGCAGCAATTGCAAGTCTAGCTCTTCTTGGCTATGGTTTGGTCACAGGAAAGATTCATTTGCCTAAAAAATAATCCTTTTCAAAAACGTTTGCAGTAAAGCAAGCGTTTTTTTTGCCTTTTTGATATAATGGAGTGAATATAAAGCAAAGGAAGAAACTATTATGGGTAAATTTCAAGTTATTTCACATCCACTGATTCAACATAAACTTTCAATCCTCCGTCGTGAGGATACTTCTACTAAGGACTTCCGTGAGCTAGTTAATGAAATTGCTATGCTCATGGGTTACGAAGTGTCTCGTGACCTTCCTCTCGAAGAGGTTGAAATTCAAACACCAATTACTAAAACTGTACAAAAACAACTTTCTGGTAAGAAATTGGCGATTGTTCCAATTCTTCGTGCGGGTATTGGTATGGTCGATGGTTTCCTTAGCCTTGTACCAGCAGCTAAAGTTGGTCATATTGGTATGTATCGTGACGAGGAAACTCTTGAGCCAGTTGAGTACTTAGTTAAATTACCAGAAGACATTGATCAACGTCAGATCTTTGTAGTAGATCCAATGCTTGCGACTGGTGGTTCAGCAATCTTGGCAGTAGACTCACTTAAAAAACGTGGTGCAGCTAATATCAAGTTTGTTTGCTTGGTTGCAGCACCAGAAGGTGTCAAAAAATTGCAAGATGCTCACCCAGATATTGATATCTACACAGCATCATTGGATGAGAAACTTAATGAAAACGGTTATATTGTTCCAGGTCTTGGAGATGCAGGTGACCGTCTCTTTGGTACAAAATAAGTTGAAAAGGGAAAATTTCCCTTTTTTTACTAGATTAATAAGTTTTAAGTGAAATTGTTATAGAAGAGTTTAGCACTCTTTTAGAAAGAGTGCTAAGAATGATGTTTTTTATTTGACCTAATTTGACTAAAATCATATAATAGCATCAAGACAATATTAAAAGGAGGATTCATATGATTCCTGTAGTAATTGAACAAACATCACGCGGTGAGCGTTCTTATGATATTTACTCGCGTTTGCTCAAGGATCGTATCATCATGTTAACAGGTCCTGTTGAAGATAATATGGCAAACTCAATTATCGCCCAACTCTTGTTCTTGGATGCTCAAGACAATACAAAAGATATCTATCTTTATGTTAATACACCAGGTGGATCCGTTTCGGCAGGTCTTGCCATTGTTGATACAATGAACTTCATCAAGTCTGATGTTCAGACTATCGTTATGGGGATGGCAGCATCTATGGGAACAATTATCGCTTCAAGCGGTACCAAAGGTAAACGTTTCATGTTGCCAAATGCAGAGTACATGATTCACCAACCAATGGGTGGTACTGGTGGCGGTACGCAACAAACAGACATGGCTATCGCAGCTGAACACTTGCTCAAGACACGTAATAACTTGGAGCAAATCTTAGCAGATAATTCTGGACAACCAATTGAAAAGGTTCATGTAGACGCTGAACGTGACAATTGGATGAGTGCTCAAGAAACGCTTGAATATGGTTTCATCGATGAAATCATGGCTAATAACCAATTAAAATAAACTGAGCTTGTCTTAAACAAAAGTCAGATGCAAATCGGTTGTATAAGGACCGTTTCATCTGGCTTTTTGTGTTATAATAGAAAACATGTTAATAATCAATGAGGAGTTGCTTGCGATTGATCAAGCTATAGAGTGTCTTGTTTCGTGTTTTATAAAGCTACCTGAGATAGAGAATTACCGTTTAAAACGCCAGAAATTCGAAAATGACAGAGAACTTCAAGAGCAACTCTTTGCATTTCAAGAATTAAAAGATAGCTATGATGCTGCTAAGGCGTATGAGGCTTTTAGACCAGATGTGAGAGAGTTGAAACGTCAGGTTTTGCGAATGAAGCGCCAAATTGATTTAAACGAGGTGGTTATTGGCTATCGTCGGGCAGAGTTCGATTTACAGACCATTTTAGCCAATCTTGGTGAGGAGATTGCCCAAGCTGTTTCAGACCAGATTTTTATTGATACTGGGCTACCTCTTGCCCCTCATAAACCACATCATAAAAAGGGAGACACTAACATAAAGGAGAAGATGAGTCATGATTAAGCGTCAAGGCATTATTGTTTATTTATACTACAATAGAGACTTACGTAAAATTGCCAAGTTTGGGGATGTTGTCTACCATTCTTATAAGATGCGTTATGTGCACCTTTATGTAGATGAGGACAAGGTCGAGGATATTTTGAAAGAGCTCGATGGAATGAAAGCAGTGAAAAAAGTTCTGCCTTCTTACTATTCTGATATTGATATGGACTTTGTAGGTAGTCTGGAACGTTACGACACCTCAGTCCCTGAACCGTTTAAGAACTTTTCTCTTTAATAAGAGAAAAGTTTTTTTCTTTTTAAAGAGTTATTCTTAAAGTAATGGAAACGATTACTGCCGCTAAAGCTTAGTTATGTGTAGTTGACAATTGTCTGATAATTCTGTAAGCTATAAGGTGGACTTTTTTAAGAAAATATTAAGGAGAAATCTTATGTCTAAAAAGATCACACTTATTGTGTTAGCCTTTTTTGCTTCCATTTTCTTGGTTGCCTGTGGCAAGTCACCAGATGTGACTGCTAATGCCAATGGTACTAAGATTGGCGATACCATCAAAATTGGTGTTAACATGGAGTTGACAGGTGCCGTTGCAGCCTATGGTAAGGCGGAGCAGAATGGTATTAAGTTGGCTGTTGACGAAATTAACAAAGCTGGTGGCGTCGATGGCAAAAAGCTTGAGCTTGTCACAAAAGATAATAAATCTGAAAATGCTGAAGCTTCAACATCTTCAACGAACTTGGCTATTCAGAGTAATGTAAATGCTATCGTTGGTCCAGCGACATCAGGTGCTGTTGCTGCGGCTAGCCTCGTATCACAAAAAACAGGGGTTCCTTTGCTGACACCTTCAGGTACGCAGGATGACCTTACGGTAGATGCTAATGGTACGAAGAAATTCGTTTTCCGTACAACCTTCAAGGATAGTTACCAAGGTAAAGTTTTGGCAGCTTATTCTTACAATAATTTGAATGCTAAGAAAGTAGTTCTCTACTATGATAATGCTTCAGATTATGCCAAAGGTATTGCGGATGAATTCAAGCGTGAATATAAAGGTCAAATCGTTACTGAAGCTACCTTTGCTTCAGGGGACAAGGACTATCAGTCAGCCTTGACAAAATTTAAAGACCTTGATTATGATGCTATTGTAATGCCAGGTTACTATACTGAGACTGGTATTATCACTAAACAAGCACGTGACCTTGGAATTGATAAACCAATCCTTGGACCTGACGGATTTAGTGATGCGAAATTTACTGAGCTTGCAGGTAAAAAGAATGCGTCAAACGTCTACTATGTATCAGGATATTCAACAAATGTTGCTCTTTCTGACAAGGCATCAGGTTTCATTAAAGCATATAAGAAAGCTTATAACACTGACCCAAATATGTTTGCTGCTCTAGCTTACGATTCTGTTTATATGATTGCAGAAGCATCAAAAGGTGCGAAAACATCAGTTGATATTGCCGATAACTTAGCACATTTGAAAAACTTTGTCGGGGTTACAGGTAAAATGACGATTGATAAGGATCATAACCCTATTAAAGCAGCTCTTATGGTTAAAAGAGATAATGGTGAAGAAGTTTCAGCGGAAGCCGTTGAAATTGAAAAATAATCTGTTATCTATACTAAAAATGAACTAGAAAGTTTGGTTATATATGTTTTTTGAACAACTTCCCCAACAACTAGTCAATGGTATCATCTTGGGTAGTATCTATGCCCTACTTGCCCTTGGATATACCATGGTTTATGGGATTATCAAATTGATTAACTTTGCTCATGGAGACATCTATATGATGGGTGCCTTCGTTGGTTACTATGCGATTAATAGCCTCGGAATGAATTTCTGGGTTGCCCTTGTCTTTGCTATGCTTGTCTGTGCGATTTTAGGGGTTGTCATTGAGTTCTTGGCTTATCGCCCACTCCGTAATTCGACACGTATTTCTGCCTTGATTACGGCTATTGGTGTCTCATTCTTCCTTGAGTACATCATGGTTCTCTTTGTAGGTGCAGATACACGTTCATTCCCTCAAAAGATTGCAATTAAGACTTATCATCTTGGATCAATCTCTGTAACAAATGTGCAATTGCTTATCTTGGTAGTTGCCCTTGTCCTTATGGTTGCTCTTCAATTGATTGTTAAAAAGACTAAGATGGGTAAAGCTATGCGTGCCGTATCTGTAGACAGTGATGCCGCTGAATTGATGGGTATTAATGTTAATAATACTATCAGCTTCACTTTTGCTCTTGGATCATCACTAGCAGGGGCAGCGGGTGTCCTTATTGGTCTTTACTATAACTCTATCGAACCTCTTATGGGTATGACACCAGGTATTAAAGCCTTTGTTGCTGCCGTTCTTGGTGGTATCGGTATTATCCCTGGTGCAGCACTTGGTGGATTTGTTATCGGTATTTTGGAGACATTATCAACTGCAATTGGTTTGTCAAGTTACCGTGATGCCATCGTTTATGGTGTCTTGATCGTTATCCTTTTGGTTCGCCCAGCGGGTATCCTCGGTAAAAATGTGAAAGAGAAGGTGTAAGACATGAAGAAAAATCTAAAAGTAAACCTTATTTGGTTTGGTCTTATCATTGGGCTCTTCCTTATCTTGAAAGGTCTTGAACTTTCAGGTATCATGAACCTTTACTACATCCAAATCTTAATGGGGATTGGAATCTCAATCCTTATGGGACTTGGTACTAACTTGGTTCTTGGTTTCTCAGGGCAATTTACACTTGGTCAAGCTGGTTTCATGGCAATTGGTGCCTATTCATCAGCTATCATCACTGGTATGATGCCAACATATGACGGTTTCTACCTCTCAATGGTTGTCGGTGTCATCATCGCAGCTATTGTTGCCCTTATCTTTGGTCTACCTACCCTTCGTTTGAAAGGTGACTACCTTGCCATTGCAACTCTTGGTATGGCTGAAATCATCCGTATCATTATCGTTAATGGTGGTGAATTGACCAATGGTGCCGCTGGTTTGACAGGTATCCTTCCCTATACTAGTTGGCCTGTAATTTATTTCTTTGTGGTAATCATTACCATTTTGGTGCTTAATTTCTTACGTTCAGCAACTGGACGTCAAGCAATCACTCTTCGTGAAGATGAAATTGCTGCTGAGTCAATGGGTGTTAATGTCACAAAAATGAAGGTTCTTATCTTTGTTATTGGTGCCATGATTTCAGCGATTGCTGGTTCACTTTATGTCAGCTACATCGGTACAGTCGTGCCGAAAGACTTCACCATCATGAAATCAATTGATTACCTTATCATTGCCGTTCTTGGTGGTCTTGGATCAATCACAGGTACTATCATTGCCGCTGTTGTTCTTGGTATTATCAACATGTTCCTACAAAATGTTTCAAACCTTCGTATGATTATTTACGCCTTGGCTTTGATTCTTGTAATGCTCTTCCGTCCAGGTGGACTTCTTGGAACAAAAGAACTCTATCTCTCAAAATTCTTCAATAAATCTAAGGAGGGCAAATAAAATGGCACTTCTTGAAGTTAAAAATCTGACTAAAAACTTCGGTGGTTTGACTGCCGTTGGTGATGTTTCAATGGAACTCAATGAAGGTGAGTTGGTTGGGCTTATCGGACCAAATGGCGCTGGTAAAACAACCTTGTTTAACCTTTTGACAGGTGTCTATGAGCCAAGTGAAGGGACTGTTATACTTGATGGTACAGTCCTAAACGGTAAAGCACCTTATAAAATCGCTTCACTCGGTTTGTCACGTACTTTCCAAAATATCCGTCTTTTCAAAGACATGACTGTACTTGAAAACGTTCTTGTTGGTTTATCAAATAAGCAACCTTCAAATTTCTTTGCATCTCTTTTGCGTTTGCCTAAGTACTATTCAAGTGAAGAAGAGTTAAAAGCAAAAGCTATGAAACTGTTGGCTATCTTCAACTTGGATGGTGAGGCAGATACACTTGCGAAAAACTTGGCTTACGGACAACAACGTCATTTGGAGATTGTTCGTGCACTTGCAACAGAACCAAAAATTCTTTTCCTTGATGAACCAGCTGCGGGTATGAACCCACAAGAAACAGCTGAATTGACTGCTCATATTCGTCAAATTCAAAAAGACTTCGGAATTACCATCATCTTGATTGAGCACGATATGAGTTTGGTCATGGATGTTACTGAGCGTATCTATGTTTTGGAATATGGACGCTTGATTGCCGAAGGAACACCTGATGAAATTAAGAATAACAAACGCGTTATTGAAGCTTACTTGGGAGGTGAAGCATAATGGCAATGTTGAAAGTTGAAAATCTCTCAATTAAATATGGATCGATCGAAGCTGTAAAAAACGTCAGCTTTGAAGTTAATGAAGGTGAAGTCGTAACTCTTATCGGAGCTAACGGTGCAGGTAAGACATCAATTCTTCGTACCATCTCAGGTCTTGTTCGTCCAACTGAGGGAACCATTTCTTATCTTGGAAACGACATCCACAAAACACCAGCACGTAAGATTGTTGCCGAAGGTTTGGCTCAAGTACCTGAGGGACGTCATGTATTTGCAGGATTAACCGTAATGGAAAATCTTGAAATGGGAGCTTTCCTTCATACAAATAAAGAAGAGAACGCAGCTCTCTTGAAAAAAGTCTTCCAACGTTTCCCACGTCTAGAAGAACGTAAGAATCAAGATGCAGCGACACTTTCTGGTGGTGAGCAACAAATGCTTGCAATGGGTCGTGCCCTTATGAGTCGTCCAAAACTTTTGCTTTTGGATGAACCTTCAATGGGACTTGCTCCAATCTTTATTCAAGAAATTTTTGATATTATCGAAGATATTAAGGCGCAAGGAACTACAGTTCTTTTGATTGAACAAAATGCCAATAAGGCTTTGTCAATTGCTGATCGCGGTTATGTTCTTGAAACTGGTAAAGTAGTTCTTTCAGGTACTGGTGAAGAACTTCTTGCATCAGATGAAGTTCGTAAAGCCTATCTTGGAGGATAAGAAAAAGCGCCCGAGGGCGTTTTTCTATCGTCTTATGCTGATTGTAAAATACTAATTTTTCAGTAAAATATTGCAATCGGTTTCAATTAGTGTGGTATAATACAAGTAAGAAATCATTCGGAGGAAAATGAAACATGGCAGTAAAAGATTTTATGACGAAACGTGTAGTTTATGTCTCACCAGAAACAACAGTTGCAGCAGCTGCAGATATTATGCGTGATAAAGGTTTGCGCCGTTTGCCAGTAATTGAACACGATAAACTTGTTGGGCTTGTTACAGAAGGTACAATGGCGGAGGCCTCACCATCAAAAGCAACAAGCTTGTCAATTTATGAAATGAATTATCTCCTTAATAAGACAAAAGTAGGAGATATCATGATCAAGAATGTCCTTACTGTTTCCAAATATGCTAGCCTTGAGGATGCAATCTATATCATGCTTCAAAATAAGGTTGGAGTCCTTCCAGTTGTGGACAATGACCAAATTTCAGGAATTATCACAGATAAAGATGTCTTTCGTGCTTTCTTGGAAATTTCTGGTTATGGTCAAGCTGGAATTCGTATTGGGTTGGAAGTTACAGATACTCCACGTGTTTTGGAAAAAATTGCGAACCTTATTGCTAGTGAGAATCTCAACATCGAACGTACAATTGTTGCCCCTAAAAATGACACTGTACTTCGTGTTGAACTTCAAGTTGAAGGAGAGATTGGGATTGAACAACTCAAGAAGGTTTTTGTAGAAGCAGGATTTACAGTTACTGAAATTGCAGAAACAGAAGCAAAAGAGTTAGACTAATAACAAGGATAAAAAAACAGAAAGTTTGTAGGAACAGTTCAGTGGAAATGAGATTAAAATCCTTACTTTTTCTAGTAATTGATGAACTACAGGCTTAACTTTATACAATAAAAAGAGGCTAGAGCATTATGCTCCAGCTTCTTTTTTATTAGTCTTGAAAATCGTAAAGTGTTGTAGAGAGGTAGCGCTCACCATTGTCAGGCAAGAGTGTCAAGACTTTTTTGCCTTCGCCAAGCTCAGCGGCAACCTTTAGGGCAGCAGCAATAGCAGCACCTGATGAGATACCAGCTAGGAAACCTTCTTGGCTACCCAATGTACGTGATGTTGCGATAGCTTCATCAGAAGGAATACGCACAACACTGTCATATGATTTTGTATCCAATGTGTCAGGAATGAAACCAGTTGAGATACCTTGGATTTTGTGTGGTCCTGGTTTATCACCATTCAAGACAGCAGATTCGTCAGCTTCGATACCATAAACCTTGATATTTGGATTGGCAGCCTTAAGGGTTTTTGAAACACCTGAAATAGTACCACCAGTACCGATACCAGCAACAAAAGCATCCAAACCTTCTGCACCAAAATCTTCAAGAATTTCTTGGCCAGTTGTAGCCGCATGAACAGCTGGGTTTGATGGGTTAGCAAATTGAAGAGGTACCCAACCATTGCGTTCAGCAGCAACTTCTTTAGCCTTAGCAATTGCACCCTTCATTCCTTCGCTACCAGGAGTCAAAACAAGCTCAGCTCCATAAGCTTGGATGATTTTACGACGTTCAACACTCATTGTATCAGGCATTACGATAACAACTTTATAGCCTTTAGCAGCACCGACCCAAGCAAGACCGATACCAGTGTTACCTGAAGTTGGTTCAACAATGGTATCACCAGGTTTAATCGTACCAGCCTTTTCAGCATCTTCAATCATACGAAGAGCAATACGGTCTTTTACTGAAGAACCAGGGTTGAATGCTTCGAGTTTAACGTAAACATCTGCTGATCCTTCTGGAACAATAGAGTTAAGTTTAATAACAGGTGTTTTTCCAACAAGTTCGGTAATTGAGTTGTAAATTGTCATATTTAAAATCCTCTTAATCTTTGATTGATGGTTCTAAGTATACGACGGTAGGGCCAACTTGTAAAATACATCTTCTTTATCACTGTGATAACGTTTGACTATCAGATAGGAATTTCAACGATTTTCTTTCCAGATTTTTCATAAGTAACTTTCCCTTGATAGAATTCGGTTAGTTCCTGACCGAGTCTTTCAATCTCAGACTCTTCGACAAATAAAGTAGTAGAAACATCTGATAAGAAAGTTGTATCAAATTCTTGGAGTCCTTCTTTTTCAAGGAAGTTGGAAAAGACTTGGTATTGAGAGTAGGTTAACTCTACGGTTAGTCCTGTTAATTCCTTGACTTCAACTCGGCCAATCTCTTCAATAGCATGAGCAACGCTACCAGAGTAAGCTCGGATAAGACCACCTGCCCCAAGCTTGATTCCTCCAAAATAACGAGTCACAACTGCTACGACATTAGTAAGACCTTGTTTTTCTAGAACAGTAAGCATAGGAACCCCAGCTGTTCCAGAAGGTTCACCATCATCACTGGAACGCTTAATTTGGCCATCATCACCAACGATTATTGCAGAGCAAGAATGATTGGCCTTGTGATGCTGTTTCTTAATCTGAGCGATATATTCTCTTCCTTCTTCCTCACGGCTGATACGTTTCAAGTGACAAATAAAACGAGATTTTTTTATTTCTTCTTCAACGATTCCATCGTTGGCAATAGTTTTGTAATCCATAAAAAAATTTTATCATAAAAAGATGAATTCAAACATATTTTCGAATAGAAAGATATGGTACCTAAAGAATATTATGGACGACTATTTACGAAAGAGCAGTTGCCAGTGAACTATCACCCAGAGGCTTTAACATTAGAAGGTATGATAAAGGTCGATAAACAACTTAGATGTAAAAGATGTTACAGTTGGATAGAGGAAGATTGGCAATTACCGGGAGGTCAGTATTATTGTAGAGCATGTATTGTCTTTGGTAGAAACCAAGAAGGAAAAGAACTTTATTATTTTCCTTCCAAAACATCAGAAATTGAATTTCCTGTTTTGAAGTGGTTTGGAGAACTGACTCCCTATCAAGCTAAGGTCTCAGAGAAACTTTTGAGAACTTATCAAAAACAGAAAGATAGTCTCGTACATGCTGTGACCGGTGCTGGTAAGACAGAAATGATTTATAACATCGTTGCCTATGTTCTGGAAAATAAAGGTCATGTAGCTATCGCAAGTCCTCGGGTTGATGTTTGTCGAGAACTATTTCTACGTATGAAAAGGGATTTTACTTGTAGTATTTCCCTGCTTCATGCTGAGAGTGAACCATATGATGGTAGTCCGCTTGTAATAGCTACCACACATCAACTACTAAAGTTTTACCAGAGTTTTGACTTAGTTATTGTAGATGAAGTAGACGCATATCCCTTTGTAGGAAATGTCATGTTAAATCATGCTGTAGAACAGGCGAAGACCGAAACCGGTCGATTTATTTACTTAACAGCGACTTCAACATTATCTTTAGAAGAGCAAGTTCGACTTGGGACTTTAGAAAAGCATCACCTTGCTAGACGTTTCCATGGAAATCCTTTAGTACTTCCTAAACTCTTCTGGCAGGGCAGATTACAAAAATCTCTGACAAGAGGCAAGCTTCCAAGACCTCTTCTTTATCAGATTAAAAAGCAACGTAAATCAAAATTTCCTCTATTAATCTTCTTTCCAAATATAGCGATAGGTGAAAAGTTTACAAGTATTCTACAAAAATATCTTCCAGATGAAAAAATGGCCTTTGTTTCCTCAAAAAGCGAGAAGCGTTCAACTATCGTAGAGAAGTTCCGAAAAAAAGAACTGTCTATCTTAGTGACAACAACTATCCTCGAACGTGGTGTAACCTTTCCACAAGTAGATGTTTTTGTTTGTATGGCAAATCATCACTTATATACTAGTTCGAGTCTTATTCAGATTGGAGGTCGAGTTGGAAGATCACCAGATAGACCGACAGGAAAGCTTTATTTCTTTCATGAAGGACTATCCAAATCAATGCTTCGGTGTCGAGAAGAGATAAAGGTTATGAATAAAAAAGGAGGGTTTAACAATGAAGTGTCTGCTATGTAATGATTGGATTGAATCAGTACCAAAATTAAGAGACCTCATTATGTTTAACCAAAGAAAAGAGTACTCTTGCCGATCTTGTAAACATCAGTTTAAAAACCTCTCAAAAGAAAGATGTCAAAATTGTAATAAAGAGTTATATGGAGATACTTGTATTGATTGTAAACTTTGGATGAAAAAAGGCTATATTCCTAAGCACCTTGCTATTTATCGATATGAAGAAAATATGAAAGAGTATTTTAGTCGCTATAAATTTATGGGAGACTATTGTCTTAGAAAAATATTTCAACAAGATATTAAAAACAACTTAAAACCATTTTTGAAGAAAGGTTATACCATAGTGCCAGTCCCATTATCGGAAGAACGCTTGGCAGAAAGAGGATTCAACCAAGTTGAGGGATTGATAGAGGGAATTCCCTATCGGGATATCTTTGAGAAAAGAGATATTGAGAAGCAATCCTTAAAAACACGCGAGGAGCGTCTAAGTCAAGATAATGCTTTCTGTCTCAAGGAAGGTATAAATCTACCAGATAAGATTATTATAGTGGATGATATCTATACAACGGGTTCCACTTTATATCAGATGGTTCAACTGTTAGAAGGTATAGGTATTAAAGAAGTTTTGACCTTTTCACTAGCTAGATAATAAAATCCTTGCAAATTTTCATGAAAAGGATATAATAAAGATAAAGAAAACGCTAACAAGCGAGAAAGAGGTCTTTTATGATTAAATATAGTATCCGTGGCGAAAACATCGAAGTAACTGAAGCACTTCGTGACTATGTTGAAAGTAAACTTAGCAAAGTTGAAAAATACTTCAACGAAGACCAAGAATTGAATGCACGTGTAAATCTTAAGGTTTATCGCGAAAAGACAGCTAAAGTAGAGGTTACTATTCCAACAGGTTCTGTAACACTAAGAGCAGAAGATGTTTCGCAAGATATGTATGGTTCTATTGACCTAGTGGTTGATAAGATTGAAAGACAAATCCGTAAAAACAAAACAAAAATTGCACGTAAGCATCGTGAAAAAGTTCCAACAGGAGAAGTATTCTCAGCTGATTTTAATAACGAACAAGTTGAAGAAGCACCAGCTGTTGAAGTTGTAAGAACTAAAAACATTGAGTTGAAACCAATGGATGTTGAAGAAGCCATCCTTCAAATGGAATTGTTGGGTCATGACTTCTTTATCTATACTGATAGCGAAGATCATACAACTAATGTTCTCTATAAACGAGAAGACGGTAACTACGGTCTGATTGAAGCTAAATAATAAAAAAGGGAAGTAGGTTGAGAAACGTGCTTCCTTTATTTTTTTGAAAAAACCTATTGACAATAACTAAATTGGGTGTTAAGATATAAAAGTTGTCTTAACAGACTTGCCACAAACTTGAAAAGGTTCCAAAACTTTAAAAAAGTTATTGACAAGATAAGTCAGAGATGATATTATAAATAAGCTGCTTCGAGAGAGGCGGCGAACACGAGAAGTAAAAAAACTTCAAAAAAGTGTTGACAAGTTATTCTAGATTTGCTAGAATATAGGAGTTGTCTTAAGAGAGACAAAGACCTTTGAGAACTGAATAAGAAACCAAGTGCAGGGTTATGATAGAAGAAATTATAACCTGTCAATTTACAAGAATAAATCGTCAGAAGACGAAAATGAGTTAACGCTCGAACAATTATTAAAGATTTTAATGAGAGTTTGATCCTGGCTCAGGACGAACGCTGGCGGCGTGCCTAATACATGCAAGTAGAACGCTGAAGAG
>NZ_JACLQS010000020.1:0-30250 GCF_016648815.1 Streptococcus sp. 9.1
AAAAGTATGAAAGTACATTCTAATTTTACTGGACCTAAGTCCAAAAAACGTCTGATTGCATTCTCATGTGCAACTGCCCTTGCAGGTTTTGCCTTTATCGCAAGACCTGCTTTCGCTGAGGAAGCTAAAGCTGACAACGCATCTAACCTTGATGCAACTGCTGCAACATCTACCAATGTGGAAACCACAGCAGATCTTGTCGAAACTAAAGTTGTTGAAGCTCCTGCTACTACTGAAAATGTAGCTAGCACTGAAAGCACTACAAACGTCTCAGAACAAGCCACAACTTCTGCTGCAAGCTCTGAAACTACCAGTGAAACAGCTTCAACAACTGCAAGTGAAAACCAAACTCCTGCAGAGTCAACCTCTGGCCAAACACGCGAAACTGTATCTACAGACCGAGCTGACAGTGAGGCAGCTTCAGTACCTAATGAAACAAACGTCACTGGTGGTCAGTACTATAGTGATGACCAAGGCAACTGGTATTATAAAGATGCTAGTGGTAAGAACCTCGTAGGCGAACAGACTATCGATGGTCAAAATGTTTATTTCCGCAGTAATGGGCAACAAGTTAAGGGACCTTTAATCGGTTGGAATAATAATCTATTTCGTTACTACGATGTTGATACTGGGCAATTATGGACTAATCGATACCTTGAATACAAAGGTAATTGGTACTATTTAGGTGAAAATGGCTATCCACTCACTGGTGAACAAACTATCAATGGCCAAGAAGTCTACTTCGATTATAAAGGTATTCAAGTCAAAGGTGACTTTAGCGGAGAGTCTTATAGTTATCCTCATATGACTTTCTATTACGATGCTGACTCTGGGGCTCGAGTAAGAAAAGAAGGTCTTGTCAATGATAAAGGAGGAAAAACTTACTACCTCAACAATGATGGCTCTAAGTTTACAGGAGTTCGTGAGATTGACGGAAACCTCTTTTATTTCAAAATATATGATGCTACTACCCCTGTTTATATTGGCTCTCTACAAAAAGGTATTAGTATCTCTCTTGAGGAGGGAAAAAATTCACCACGTGGTAATAGTTATGGTTATGGTAATCCTACTAAAATCACCCGTCGCTACTATTTTGACTCAATTACTGGTCAAGCAGTAAAAAATCGCTATATTAAAGAGTCTGACGGATGGTATTATTACGGAGAGGATGGTAATGCTATTCGTCCTCAAGATGGTGAAGTCAATATAGACGGTCAAATCGTTTACCTATATGCTAATGGTCGTCAAGCTAAAGGAGAGCTTGTTCTCGACAATGGTACTCTTCGCTACTATGATCCTGATTCAGGAGCACGCGTCTCTAACACCACTCTAACAGTTAATGGTATGACCTATCGATTTGATGAAAATGGCGTAGGTACGGATGCTCCTAACCCAAATGGTTATTATAGTGATGATAACGGAAATTGGTATTATAAAAACGCAAATGGAGACAACCTTACTGGAGCTCAAATCATAAACGGTCAAAGAGTCTTCTTCCGTGAGAATGGCCAACAGGTTAAAGGAGCTTATGGAAATTCATACGGTGATCTCTACGCATTCTACGATGTTAATTCAGGAAATCTTGTAACCAATCGTTATGTTGAATACATGGGTAATTGGTTCTATTTAGGTAAAGATGGTAAACCAGTCAAAGGAGCTCGAAATATCGATGGACAAGATGTCTTCTTCAACTATCGAGGGGTACAAGCTAAAGGAGGATTTGGTCAAGATGGCGTCTATATGCCTGAGTACTATTACGATAAAGATAATGGTCGCAAAGTAACCAAAGCTGGGTTTGTTAAAGATAACAGAGGCTTAACTTACTATCTTGACGAGAAAGGTAACAAAGTCCTTGGACTTCATGAAATCAATGGTGATTTATATTACTTCCGTCGAGGAGGTGCCTATAAGTACACCCAACTGGGTGACATGTGGCAAGACAGTATTAATTACATCGATGGTAAAATCTACTACTTCGGTCATGACGGTAGAGCAATTAAAAATCGTTTCTATCAATGGGGTAATTACTGGTACTACTTCTATGCGGATGGTTCAGCAGCTACTGGTGCCGTTCAGATTAATGGACAACAACTTTACTTCGATAAAAATCATGGTAGACAAGTTAAAGGCGCTTTTGCACCAGATGGTCACTACTACGATGAAAACTCTGGTGAACTCGTCACTAACCAAACACGTACTATCAAAGGTGTAACTTATCATTTTGATGAAAATGGTAACGCGACTAAAGTTTAAGCTATTCCTTACTTTAAGAAAACTTTAGGCTCTGCTCTATATACTATAATCATCCTAAAACTTTTCTTTTTCATAATCTCCTTATCCAGGGCACAGGTCCTGGATTTTTTTATTTTTTAAGTTCCTATGATTGCAAAAATTGTGACATTTGCCATTTACTCGCTTTCCTATGTAATCGTTTTCTTATTTTTGTCTAAATTTCTTATATTTTCTTGAAAGTCTCTAAAATAGCGCTATAATAGGACTTAGGAAATGGAGGAAAAAGTATGAAAGTACATTCTAATTTTACTGGACCTAAGTCCAAAAAACGTCTGATTGCATTCTCATGTGCAACTGCTCTTGCAGGTTTTGCCCTCATCGCAAAGCCTGCCTTCGCTGAGGAAGCTAAAGCTGATAACTCATCAAACCTTGATGTGAACGCTACTACCACTGCAAATGTGGAAACTACCGCAGACCTCGTAGAAACTAAGGTTGTCGAAGCTCCTGCTACTACTGAAAATTTAGGCACCACTCAAAGCACTACAAATGTCTCAGAACAAGCCACAACTTCTGCTGCAAGCTCTGAAGTTGTCAGTGAAACTGCCTCAACAACTGCAAACGAAAGCCAGGCTCCTACAGAATCAGCCGCAGGTCAAACACGTGAGGCTGTAACTACAGACCGAGCTGCCAATGAGACTGCAACAGCTAACGAAACTTCAAACAGTGAAACAAATGTCACCGGTGGTCAGTACTATAGAGACGAATACGGCTACTGGCGTTACAAAGATGCTAGCGGTAAAGACCTAACTGGACCACAAACTATTGATGGCGTTAAGGTCTATTTCAATTCAGGCGGTGTTCAGGTTAAAGGGGGATTTGGCTGGGACGGTCACTATTATGACAAAGATTCTGGTGCTCTTGTTACTAATAAATTCGTTGAAGAATATGGTAGAACCTATTACGTTGATGAAAATGGTAATAAGGCAATTGGTTCCAAAGAAATTAATGGAGCATGGAATTATTTTGATAAACACGGGGAACTAATTACAAATAATTTTGCTCCTGATGGCCGTTATTATGACAAATATGGTAAGCAAGTGGATTTCGGAAGAAACCGCTATTTCGAATTAAACGGGGAATGGTACTATGCTGGAAATGATGGTGCTATTTTAAAGGGACCACAAACCATCGATGGCGTTAAGGTCTACTTCCATCAGAATGGTATTCAGGCTAAAGGCTATTTTGTTAAAGATGAGGAAGATAATAAATCTCGATACTACGATAAGGATACTGGTGCTCTTGCCACCAATCAATATGTTATCGCTTACAATCCTTACAAACATCGAATTGAGCGTTATTATGTTAACGACCAAGGAATTCGGTTAACTGGTCCTCAAACAATTGACGGTAAACAAGTCTACTTCGATACCTACGAGGGAAGCCAGGTTTTCGACAATTTTGCTGACGATGGCTACTTTTACGATCAAGACGGTAATCGTGTCAACCTTGGTATCAATCGTTATGTTCAGGTCAAAGGCAACTGGTACTATGTCGGTGAAGATGGAAAAATCTTGAGAGGTGAGCAAACTATTGACGGCGCTCACGTTTATTTTGAATATGGTGGCAAACAGGTTAAAGGAGATTTTGACTATAAAAATCAATTTCACGATAAAGACTCTGGAAATTTAGTTACTAATCGTTTCGTTACCGTTAATGACAAGACCTACTTCATTGGAGCCGATAGCAAAGCTATCAAAGGAGCAACAGTCATTGACAACACTGAATACTTCTTTGACGAGAAAACCGGAGCCCAAGTCAAAGGAAATTTCGCTACTAACGATAAATATTATGATGGAATCACTGGTGCTCTCGTAATCAATAGTTATGTCCAAGTCGACAAAGACTGGTATTATGTAGACAATGACGGTAAACGACTTAAAGGATCTCAAACCATTAACAATGTTCCTGTATACTTTGACCCTTATGATGGTAAACAAGCCAAAGGTGTCTTTGGTAACGATGGCTACTTCTACGACAAAGATTCTGGTGCTAAAGTAGACCTTGGTACCAATCGCTACGTTTACATCAACGATAACTGGTACTATCTTAATGGAGAAGGAAAAATCCTTAAAGGCTCACAAACCATCGACGGGGTACAGGTTCACTTTGATCCATATTATGGTAATCAAATTAAAGGAGAATTTACCGATAGTAATGGGCATGCGGTTAAAGCAAACTCCTATACTAGCCCAGTTAAGTACTATGATAAAAATTCTGGAGCTCTTGTAAAAGGTCAATACTTTAGCCATGATGGTAAATGGTACTATGCAGATGCAGAAGGTAATATCCTTAAAGGCTCACAAACCATCGATGGGGTACACGTTTACTTTGACTATAATGGTGTACAAGCTAAAGATACTGTTCTAGATGGTTACTACTACGATAAAGATAGTGGAGCACGAAAAGAACTCCCTCGTGATAAGTTTATTAAGATTGGTGACGATTTATACTACATTAGCAGTAATGGACGAACTGGGAATATAACTATTGATGGTAAGGATTACTATGTTGGTCGATATGGTAGAGTTCTTCGTGGTTCCTTTAACGTATACCAAGAGCCACCTTACTATGATGACGAAACTGGCGAAGCTGTGAAAAAAACTGGTTTTGTTAAATCTTATGGTCGTTGGTACTATATAGAGGAAGACGGAAAAAAAGCAAAGGGCCTTAAAGAAATTGATGGTAAGCTTTATTTCTTCTCTAACAATCCAATGAACAAATACGAAACAAACGAACAAGTTCGTGGACAATTAGCTAGACCTTACTTTTATATTTCCTTCCCAAATAGAGCAGAAGACAACCCAACTTACTACTTCGATGCTGAGACTGGAGCTGCTGTAACCAACCAATTCGTCTATGCAGATGGACACTGGTACTACTTCGGTAACGATGGAAAGGCTCTTCTATTTGATCAAGTCATCAATGGTCAACACCTCTACTTTGATTATGAAGGTAAACAAGTTAAGGGCGATTTCGTTACAGACTACAAGGGAACTCGTTATTATGACGAAAACTCTGGTGAGCTCGTCACCAACCAAACACGTACCATCAATGGTGTGACTTATCACTTTGATGAAATTGGGCGTGCGAAGCAATTATAAGGATTTTAGTAAAATAGACTAAGTTTTTCTCGCAGATATCTATACTAGAGGAAGTTGATTAATTTTAACTTCCTTTTTAAAATCCACGAAAATAATTTTTGTCTGCTTTAAGAAAACTTTAGGCTTTGCTTTATATACTATAAACATCCTAAAACTTTTCTTTTTCATAATCTCCTAAATCCAGGGCGCAGGTCCTGGATTTTTTTGTTTTTTGATAATTGTTTGAATTACTAAGAACTGGAAAAATCTCACCTAATAGCCAGAAAAATAGATGTTATTCTCTTTTATCAATCTCTTCACATTAAAAGAAAGCCTTTTTATTTTTAATATTGAAAAGGCTTTCTTATTGCATTATAATATAAATTAAAAAGGGGAGGTATTTGTTATGGAAACAAATAATAAGGTCAAACATCAAACATCTAAAAACTATCTTATTGCATTTTCATGTGCATCAGCTCTTGCAAGTTTTGCGCTTATTGCAGGAGTTGCTTTTGCGGATGAAGTAACTACTGGTGAAACACACAAGATTGACACAACAACAAGTGTTATTGCCAATGTTGAAACAACAGCAGACTTAGTTGAAACAAAGGGTATTGAAGCAATATCTTCTGCTGAAAGTTCAACAGGTGCTCCAGAGTTAGCAAGTTCGGAAAACGTTAGAGAAACGGCTTCAGCAACCACTAGTGAAAGTCAAGCACCTACTGAAACAACAACCGTTGAAGCACACGCAGCTTCAACAAGAGACAGTGTAACTAGTGAAACAACTACAACAACTCCTGTTATTAATGAGAACGTAAACATTACAGGTGGTCAATATTACAGTGACCAAAACGGTAAATGGCATTACCGAGATGCCAATGGTAATGACCTGACTGGACCACAAACTATTGATGGGGTTCAAGTCTATTTCGATAAAGAAAATGGCGTGCAAGCTAAAGGCGTTTTTGCAAAGGATCCTAATAATGCTAAAAAACTAAATTTCTATGACAAAGATTCTGGTGCCCTTCTCAAAAGTCAATTTATCGTAGCCTACAGCAACGATACGAAACAATATGAACGTTACTATCTAGATGATAATGGGAACCCCGTGTACGGTGAGTATCGAATTAATCGTAGATCAGTATACTTTGATGATAAATCCGGTACTCAAATCATTGACCGCTTTGCTCCTAATGGACACTTTTACGATCAGGATGGTGTTTTCGTTAATTTAGGAACCAATCGTTTTGTTGAAATCAAAGGAAAATGGTATTATCTCAATAATAGCGGACAAATCATAAAGGGTAGCCATATCATCAATGGGGCTCAGGTCTATTTCGATGAAAATGGTATTCAAATAAAAGGTGATTTCGATAAGGAAAACCGCTATTATGATGAACACACTGGTAAGCTAGTAACTAACCGTTTCGTAACAGTTAAAGACAAAAACTACTTTATCGGCGCAAAAGGTATCCCCGTGAAAGGTGCTACTCTTATTGATGGTAAAGAGTACTATTTCGATAATAAGACCGGTGCTCAAGTGAAAGGTGACTTTGGAGGTAATGGTAAATACTACGATACTTCAACTGGTGCACTCGTGACCAACCGTTATGTCAATGTAGATAAATATTGGTACTATGTGGATGCTGAGGGCAAACCACTAAAAGGTTCACAAACCATAAATAATGTTCCTGTCTACTTTGATTCTTATTATGGTCGACAAGTGAAAGGTGATTTTGGAGACGATGGTTACTACTATGATAAAGACTCTGGTGTGAGAATCACACTCGAAAAAAATCGTTACCATAATATTAATAACCATTGGTATTATGTTGGTTCAAATGGCAAAATCCTTAAAGGGGATCACGTCATCAATGGTGTTCAGGTACATTTCGACAAGGTATTTGGAATACAAGCTAAAGATGACTTTGTAGATGAAGATGGTATTAATGTTTTCTATGATAACTTTGTTGTCTTCGGTACCCCAGTTAAGTATTACGACAAGGATACTGGTGAACTTGTTAAGGGTCGTTACTTTACAACTCGAGGTAAGTGGTTCTATGCAGATAAGCAAGGTAATATTCTAAAAGGTGCTCATACCATTGATGGTGTCCCTGTCTACTTTGACGACCACCTCGGAACACAATTCAAAAACGTGGTTAAAAACGGCCACTACTATGATAAGGATACCGGTGAACAGAAGGAAGTCCCACGGAACCAATTTGTTCATGTTGATAATGGTCTCTTCTATTATGATAAAGATGGAAAACCACTTTCTGATTCTCAAACCATTAATGGTGTAACCTATTCGTTCTATGAAGATGGACAAGCCCGTCGAGGAACTTTTGGACCTTACGGTTCTGGACCTTTCTATGATAAAGTTACTGGGGCTGCAGTTAGAGAAAAAGGCTTCCATCAAGTAGGCCCTCAATGGTACTATACTGATGAAAATGGTAACAAACTTTTAGGTCTTCAAAAAATAGATGGTAAACTCTATTACCTTGATAATACCTGGTCAGTTAGCTCAGTTACTGGTTTTCTCGCAAAAGATGAAGTGCTTAGTCCTGAGCAAAAAGAATCATCTAGATATCCTCATACATCTAGCAGTACTATTATCAAACCTAAACTCTATAGTTACTACTACTTCGATGCTGAGACTGGAGCTGCTGTAACCAATCAATTCGTTAATTGGAAAGGCAACTGGTACTACTTCGGTAACGATGGTAAGGCTCTCCTCTTCGATCAAGTCGTCAATGGTCAACACCTCTACTTTGATTATGAAGGTAAACAAGTGAAGGGTGATTTCGTTACAGACTACAAGGGAACTCGTTATTATGACGAAAACTCTGGTGAGCTTGTAACCAACCAAACACGTACCATCAATGGTGTGACTTATCACTTTGATGAAAATGGACGTGCGAAGCAATTGTAAAATAAGTCCGAAAATTGACTAAAATTATTCTTACTAGTCATACAGATAAAAAACAAACAAAAAGCCAAAATCAGCATGCTGATTTTGGCTTTTTGTTAGGTAAAGAATTTATTGCTCCTTTTTCAGTCTTTTTAGGTGTTTATAAAGACCGAAGGCACGATCCAGTTGCATAGATTCGATAGGACGTTTGCCCTTGATATAGAGATTTCCATTGGTCGCATTCATCAACCCTGTCTTAGCAATGGCATAACCAGTAATCATTCCACTATAAAGGAATCTTTCCAGTTCCTTGACATCTAAAACTCGACTTGAAGGTTCAAGGGGACCATATTCTGCTTCATAAATATCTACAAGTCTTTTAAACTTATAGGCCGTTTTTATGGGCATATCTCCGATAGTTCCTTTTGAATAATAATGATAAAGATTCTGTGGGCTTAAGTCTGCAGAGGCTACCTCTTGACCGTTGGGCGAGTAAGGTTGTGATTTAATGAATGTATTGAGCTTACCAATATCGATGTGGGAGTCGCTAACATTTTCCTTAGGAACAGGGAAGTCATCCCTATCAATAATCTCCCTTCGTCTGATGGTAGCCAACAATTCATAAGGCTCAACTCTAAGTCTTTTTGAAAATTTTTCCAAAGTATCAAGCGAAACCGTTCCTCTTTGATTGATCAGGTTATAGTTGGTTTGAGCCATACCAGATGAGACTACAAAGGCTGTCATGCGTTCTCTGACTTCCCCCTCATCCATATCTTCCGTGATTTCCAGCTTCTTGCGAATGTTGTGCCACAAGTTTTGGGTGACCTGATCAGGATCTCTTGGAAACTCAAAAACCTCATGCTGATTATTTCGAGCTAAGAGCTTTCCAAGTGTAATGTTTTTTCCAGTCACCTTGGCCAGACCGTTAGTAATGGTTACAATCTTTAGGATATTTCCCTTAGGCTTGTTCATAAAGAGCATCCGAAGGCTTCCTGCCGGAATCCCCGTGGCTTCTGAGAGCTCTCTGTAACTCTTTTTGTCTTTCCAAAATTCCCCCATACGAGCTTTTTCTGCATTTTCCCAGAAAAGCTCCTTAAGGGGTTTGGGGGCATTCGGCTCATCCGAAAATAGTCGTTTTGACATCATTGTCTCCCTCTAAAATTGCTGTTTATAAATTAGTCCAAATCTATTATCTCATATTTTTAATAAAAATCAAATCATTCCCTAATTAAATATATTTATAACTTTCTATTTGTGCTGATTTTTACAAGATAAAAAGGATTTAGCTCAGTTTTACACGGAACTAAATCCCTTACTTAGACAAACTATCGGAAGTCATAATAAAGCTCAAAAGTCATCATATGCTGTTTAAAACTAATAGTTATTACGATAATCTCTTTACTTTGCGATTATCAACTCTATAAATGGCTAACATATCTAGTATAAGCCATGTATCACGGGGATAAGCGACATATCGTGTTGACCAGATTGGATTAAACTTTTGTTTATATTGTCTAAGACCACTAAAAGAATAGAAGCGATTGGTAAAGGCATAGATGAGATAAGCCACTTTTTCCTGTAAGAAACTATGTTTCTCAGTTCCTACATTTGACAATGGCGCCATACCTAAATCAAAGAAGGTAACTCCTTCTTCTTTAAAATGAAGTAATAATTTTACAAAAAGATAATCCATGATACCATTAGGGGCTGTCTTTAAGTCGTAACGCATCAGGTCAATGCTTGCTTCGTTAGGTCCATTGCTAGCTAAAAAGGTAACGAAAGCCTGAATGTTATCTTCCTCATCACTTACAAGAGCTATTGGAGCTAATTGAATGTACTTTTCATCAAAATAGCCAAGTGAAAAACCTTTTTCTTGGCGACCATCTAGCCAACTATCCGATATTTCTTTTAGGGTATTAAGCATCTTTTTATCAAAAGGCGGTTGTAATACTTGAAATTGATATCCTTTATTTTCTAGCTTATTCACAACCGTTCTAAACTTCTTCCCGTGTTTTCCTTCAGTTGTAAATTCATCGAGTGATACCTGAGCAGTCTCACCAAACTTCATAAAGTCGTATCCATATTCATGAAGTAAAAGGGTTGTTTCTTGATTAACTTCATAGAAAATAACAGAGATATTTGCATTCTCCGCTTCTGCTAGAAACTGTGATAAGCCTTTTTCTAAGTAGCCTAAGTGTGCTAGTGGATCCGACATAACAACACACTTGTTATTTTCAATTGCGAATTGGAAAACAACTTTGTCTTGACCATCCTCCTGGTACCAATAAAGATATTTATCACCTAAAAAAGCTAAGGCAGCATCTAAATTTAAATTTGGGATTGTTGCGATAAAGTCTTGGTATCGTTGTTTATCGAAAACTTCTCCGAAGTTCTCTTTAATTTTATTACTTTCACGAAGAACCAAAACATACAAAATAACCAATATCAGAGATAAACCAAGAAAATGAATCCAGTGTGTAACCAGATGAGAGAGATGTTTTAACTTAAACACATGATGTGGATTCAAATGTCCTAACAAAACAAGCGTCAAGAAGAAACTACCACCAATATAGGATATATCTTTATAACAATCTTCCCAAGCATAAATATAATGTCTGCGAACAAATGTATCCTTATTCCACCATACGAGAAACAAGAGAACCACTAAGAAAAGACTACTTGGTAATGAAAAACTACCAATATTCAAATAAACAAGACTTACTAGCCCTAGGACAGTAGCCAGTGTTAACGTAAATTTTAAACGTCGTTTAACTAATCTTGCTAAAAGGAAGAACAGAACACCAAGAACAATACTAGGAAGTTGAAAAACAAACTGTCCAGTGCTAGGTGTAAGTTCTCTAAGCAAAGGAAGATGTCCTAATTCTTGAGGAACTATAGCTGAAACGATAAGAAAGAAACCAAAGAGTCGCAACCCCCAAACCAATACTATAGCGGATAAGGCTTCAATGACCTTTTGAGGAATTCCTAAATATTTCTCATTAAGTCGTCCACCCATATTCTTTAAGAATAAAACTACTCCTAAACAAAAAGGGAGAATATAATAGAATAACCGAAATACAAGTAACCAACTTAGTGCCTGAGCTTTATCAATCCCAAGACCAACTAAACCAGATACCATAATTAAATCAAAACTACCTAGACTACCTGGAATCATTGACATAATCCCAATTGTAATAGCAATCATAAAGAGGGGAATTACATCATAACTTGGTAAATTATAGCCCAAAATATACCCAACCAAAAGGAAAAAACTTAGTACACAAGCCCAATCAAGGGCAGAAGCTAATACTAAAGATAAAATTGTCTTTCCACCCAGCTGGCCAAAATAGGCCCAATTTTTTCTATTTGAAACAAATAAAACAATTGGGAGATAGAGACTAGCTCCTAAAAGGACTGGCCAATACTGCTTAATACCAATTGATAAAGGGAATAAACCTGTCAAAACCAAGCTTATCAGGGCAAACAGTGAAAATCCACTCATGAAATAAGGAATGACACGAGAAATGCCCTGCATACTTTTTTCAGGTCGTTCTTCATCTCCATAGAAAGAATATCGTAAACCAATATCTACCAAGCCGGCAAAGCCAATCATATTATTCAAGCTATTAATGGTCCAGCTAGTTTCTAGTAAGTAAGATAATTTTTGTTTCTGATTTAGCTCTTTATTTAAGATACTATCATAGAAGATCATTGGCGCAACAGCCATAAAACCAAACAATGCTAAAAAGATGACATTTAGTGGAGACAGTTTCCCCAGTATTTCTACAATCTTATCAAACGAAATCGTCTTAAAAAGTCTAGTTATCTCTACAATAACTAGACTAGCAATAGATAGAAATAAAACGAGTTTGATAAGTGTTTGCCATTTTTTAACCCAATTTAAAAATATTTGCAAACTCTACTCCTTTTATCCTAATAATGTCTGTAAAATCGGAATCACAATCACAAATAAAACCGTACTGAGAGTGACCACATTCGTTGAAAACTCAACATCGCCTTTACCTTGATTGGCAAGGATAGGAAGAACTGCCAAGGCTGGTGTTGCAGATTGAATCATAAAGGTTCTAAATTCTGGTGCTACCATATTTGGAGAGAAGAATTTCAAAACCAGGAGCATGATGACAGGTGCAAGGATAAAACGTCCAACCAGTGTGATGATAGTATCTTTATCAAAGCGAATAGTCTGAAGCCCTGCCTTAGCTAGGACGATACCAATATAGACAAGAGATAACGGCGTTGTTAAACTACCAATATAAGTCAAAGTACTTTCCGCAAAACTTGGGACAGGAATACTTAACACCAAAAATACGAGGGCTACGAGAAATCCTAATAAAGGAGCTGGGAAGAGCTTCTTCCAATTAAATTTTTGAGCCTGTTTTGAAGCCCCTTCTTTGCTATCAGAAGTCATCAGATAGACACCTAAGGTCCAAGTAGAGACAGTATTTGTAATATAATACACCAAGAAGTAAGGAAGGGCTTGATTTCCAAACAGAGCGATATTTAAAGGCAAACCAATGAAAATAGTATTGGCATTAACAAAGGTATTAATCATGGTTCCTCGACGACCTGGGCGCACTTTAAAAACTTTCACTGCGATAAAGGCCGCTAGGTAACCAAGAATGAAGGCGATAAACGTATACAACAAACCGCCAGACAAGCTAATTAGCTTATCTAAAGTTAAATATTTAAGAACAGAGGTAAAAATCGCAACTGGCATGGCCACGTTCATAATGAGTTTAGATAAGTCATTTCCAAAACTCTCTTTAAACCACCCACGGACCTGTAAGAAATAACCAAGAATGATGATGACGATAATGGGTACAATACTCTGAATCGAAGTTAAAAATATTTCCATAATCTTCCTTTCTATATATTAGGATATACAGTAAAAGGCGTACGAGGCATCTAGTCGCACTCGTACACCTCCATTAAATTTACTTATTTATATTCTGGATACCATTTCAAATCACGGACTGCTTTAGCCATATCTGTTTCTTCAGCACGCGCAAGACCTTGTTCTTGCGCTTTTTTAGCAACTGCTTCTGCTACTTTGATAGAAACATCAGCTACATACTTGAATGGAGGCAAGACTGGTGCTCCTGGTTCGCCTGGATTGACAATACCACTCAATGAATGTGCGGCAGCTCCAATCATTTCATCCGTCAAAAGACTCGCTTCAGAAGCCAGCATACCTAGTCCAAGACCTGGGTAAATCAGGGCATTATTCGCTTGACCAATCACGTAGTCCACACCTTTATAGGAAACTGTACCAGCTGGAATTCCTGTCGCAACAAATGCTTTTCCGTCTGACCATTCAATCAAATCTTTGGCACTTGCCTCAGCTAGTTTGGTTGGGTTTGACAATGGGAAAATGATAGGACGTTCTGTGTTTTCACACATAGCTTCTACAATTTCTTTTGTGAAAGTATTCGGCTGAGTTGAAGTTCCCACAAGAATCGTTGGTTTAACAGTCTTCACTACTTCAAGAAGGTCCGTCAACTTGTCTGCATTGGCAAAATCAGAGCGTTTCTTAGCAAATGGTTTTTGTTCCGGAGTTAGGTCGTCCATGTCATCAAAGAGGAGACCTTGTTTATCCACCATAAAGAAGCGTTTATAAGCTTCTTCTTCAGGCAGACCTTCACTAACCATTTCGCGAAGGACACGAGAGGCAATCCCTGCACCAGCAGTCCCACCACCATAGCAGAGATAAACTTGATCCGTTAATTTTTCTCCTGTAATATCCAATGAACCAAAGATTCCACCGAGGGTTACAATACCAGTTCCTTGAATATCATCGTTAAAGGTTGGGATTTGTTTTCGATATTTTTCAAGGATGTTGGCAGCGTTTAAGCGACCGAAATCTTCCCAGTGAAGGTAGAGTTTAGGGAAAAGACGTTCTGCAGTTTGGACAAATTGATCGATAAAATCATAGTAACGTTCACCACGTACACGTTCGTGACGATTTCCCAAGTAATTAGGATTGTTACGTAATTCTTCACGGTTGGTACCTGCATCAATGACCAAAGGAAGCACCATTGAAGGATCGATTCCTGCAGCTCCAGTATAGACCATCAGTTTCCCAACAGAAATATCGACACCATTTGTACCCCAGTCACCAATACCAAGAATACCTTCTGCATCTGTCACAACAATGAGACGAATTTCACGGTCCCCTGCTGCATTTTTCAAAGTTGCTTCGATATTTTCAGGATGATTGATATCAAGATATGCGGCATATTGTGGATCTACAAAGAGGTCGCTATAACCCTCAATGGTATCAGCAATGGTTGGGTCATAGACAATGGGATTAAACTCTTCCAAATGTTGAGCAAATAGGTAGTAAAAAAGAGTACGATTTGTATTAAAAATTTCCATTAGGAACAAACGTTTTTCCAAATCGTTGACCTTCGTTTGCATTTGCGCATAAGTTTGCGTTGCTTGTTCTTCAATGGTTTGAACGTAAGGTGGCAAGAGTCCAACCAAACCTAACTCCTGACGTTCTTCCAAAGTAAAGGCAGTTCCTTTGTTAAGGAAAGGGTTGTTTAAAATATCATGTGCAGTCATAATGCGACCTCCTTTTTCTATATTATACTACCATTTATGTACGATTAAAAGAACAGTGTATCATTTAATGTCCGTTAATTTCTTTTATGCTATAATGGACAATAATAATCTTATATCGTACTTCGTATTGTTTAAAAAGTTATTTTTGTCATTTAAAACTTGTATTCTGTTTATATGACAACTAAAAATTATTTACAAAAATATATTTCACAAAAGGTGAAATATTTTCGCACACAAAATAAAATGAGCCAAGAGGAACTTTCGGAACAGGCAGGACTCGGACTCAAGTATATCAATCAACTAGAAAACCAAAATGTGAATCTGACCATTCACAGTCTAGAAAAAGTGATTGTTGCCTTAAACTTGACGCCAGAGGAATTTTTCAATTTTAACAGCCTCGAGGCCACCACTGACAGAACCGATAACCTCTCACTGAAAAGAGTTAACATGAAGCTAAAACAACTTCCTGCTACAAAGAGGGAGAAACTCTTAACCATCTTTGAAGATATTTTAGATAGCCTGTAGTTGCCTCCTGACTCATCATCGTATTTTAACTCATTAAAAAACTTATAGTCAAATACGTAACCACGGATAAGATTTACTTATCACTTCAGCCGACTTTGACTATATATATCCTTTTAACATGCTTTTGAAAGTGAGATTTTATGAACCTTAAAGACTTATACTACTTTTATGACCTAAGTAACTTACAATCTTTCACTGATGTAGCCCGAAAACATGAGGTGAGTCAACCATCCATTTCTTATGCGATTAAACGATTAGAAAAAGAGTTTCATTGTCAACTAATTATGCATGACCCTTCTCACAGAACCTTTAAATTAACACCACAAGGTGATATTTTATTGCGACATATAAAAAAAGTGCTTCCAGAACTTCAAGGTGCCAAAAAGGAAATACTACGAAGCATTTCTTCCTATGATACAATCGGATTTCCACCTCTTATTATTGACTACATTGTTCGTTTAGAGCCTGCTTTTATTGAAAATGTCTCTGCACTTCGAAATATTCACCCTATACAAGAGGGCTCTATTGAACTTCTAAATCTCTTATCTAGCGGAGAACTAGATGCCAGTTTTATTGGAAGCTTAGAACCTATTCTTGATAAACGATTTTCAGTTAGAAACCTTATGACAAGTGATCTTTATTATATTCTGCCATCAGGACACCCATTAGCAGATAAAGAAACTATCGCTTTCTCAGACGTTATAAATGAAGATTTTATTATTTTAGACGAACATTTTGTTCATCTAAAAGCATTTCAACATCTGAATGATCAGCATCATCATGCCGCAACACCATTTTTTCAAACTGATGATGTTAATTTGCTTAAACAACTCCTTCGTAAAAAAGTTGGTATCAGCCTTCTTTCTGAGATTGCTATAACAAAGGAAGATAAAGATTTAATTGCTATTCCAATGGTTAAGAATGAACGTCTGACCCTTTATGTTTCTCTTATCACCCTCAAGGAAAATAATCTTCATCCTAAGGTTCTTAACTTCTTAAAAGAACTATTTAGCTAAATGAGACAGTATTATGTTAATTTAGATATTATCTAACCATAAAAAACAACTCCCCTCGTACTTAACGAAGGGAGTTGTTTGACTAATAATTCCAGTTTACCAAGAGATAAATTAAGCTCGAGCCAAACATATCTGCTAAGGCATGAACGAGGAAAAATGGAAGCAAATTTTTAACCTTGTATTTATAAAGGAAATAATAGAGGAGACCAAAGGCCACACCGATAACCAGAGCCCATAGCATGCCCTGATAGGTATGGAAGGACACACGGACAATGGTTGAGAAGAGCAAGACCAACCACTTATACTTGTCCTTAACCGAGGTCAAGAGTCCTAGGAAGAAAAATTCCTCGTAGAAACCGTTGAGCAAGCCATAAGCAATTGTCATAGGTGACAAAGCCATAAACTTATCAATCACAGCCATAGGGCTAATAAAGCCTAGAACTTGAGGACTAAAATAATTATATTGTCCTGACAAAGTACTTACCATATCAGCAAATAAGCCCATGATAGCGAAAATAAAGGGTACCCAAAAGAGAACAGACCACTTTAGACGGATTGGCAGTTGTTTAAAGTCAAAATGACGTATCCAGAGATAAATAATCGCTAAGGCTAGGAGGATAATCTGCAAGGTGAAATTGCTAGAGTAAGCTGCTCCTTCACTGGCTGTAATTGTTGATGTCTCACTGATTGCGGTAGAAAGGCTTGGAGACAAACTGGCCAAATACATTTGTGTCGAACGAACAATAAACTGACCAAACATAATCAGCGTAACAATACCGATATCAAACCATCTCAGTTCCTTGAGCGGCTGGTCAGGATGAATTTTCTTAAGTAAAGACATGGGCCTTCCCTTCCTTCTAGTATCTTCATCGAAGACTGGTTAATTCTTTAAGGTTATTATAAGTCATAAACCTTAAAGCAACACTAAAATTTGCAGTAAGATTAGTATTTCATTTAAGGAAAGAAAAAGCAAGGGAAAGCATGTTTCCTTTGCTTCAAACACCTTATTAATCGTTCTTTTTGACAACGCTAACTAAGACAAGGAGTTGGAAAATGGCTAGAGCAAATAAGACCATAAAGCCATTTCGACTACCTTGAGCCGTTGCTTGTGCAAAGTCAATCTTGTGATTAGCTTGACTCATAGCAACAATTAGAGAGGCTAACGTTGTTCCCACTGCTCCTGCAAATTGTTGGAGCGTGTTAAAGATGGCATTGGCATCAGCACGTTGATCTAGCGACAGTTGTTTCTGTCCATTGGTCATGACATTACCAAAGGAAACGCCAAGCCCCGTCATGAAAATCATGTAAAAGACGAGGATCAACGTATTGGAAAGAGAGAGACCAAATAAGCTAAATAACAACTGAGCGAGTACAATCAGGGTTGCTCCAATCAAAATCGGTTTACGTGCTCCCATCTTATCCAAAATGATACCTGAGAACGGGGCGAATCCTGCACCAATAATAGCACCTGGAAGCAACATTAAAGCTGCAGAAGTTGTATTCGAGTGGTTAACCAATTGCACATAGTTTGGCAAGAGAAAACTCATCGCAAGGGACCCCAATTGGAAAGAGAAGAAAGCGATGATATGACCTGTCAGTTTACGATTTTTCAAAATGGAGAGGTTGATAATAGGGTTGTCCAATGTTGTTGAACGCCAAATCAAAACGACAAGACCTAAGATACCAATCAAAAGCCAACCAAGAACTGAGAAACTAAAGAAAGCATGGTCAACAACCCCATGAAGGCCTAAAATCAAGCCCAAGAAAAGAAAGATAGTAGCCAGTAGACTGAGGATATCTAAAGATTCACGTTGCACCTCACTCTTTTGCTCAATTGAGCGAATCCCTGCTATCAGTGAAGCCAAGAGAATAGGAAACTGGACGAGGAAAATAGAACGCCAACCAAAGTGTGCTGTCAAGAGACCACCAACAGTCGGTCCAATGGCTGGAGCAACGGCTGTAATAAGTGTCCCAACTCCCATCATGAGACCAATCTTACGACTTGGCACCTGCTCCAAAATGATGTTAAACATGAGAGGTAGGGCAAAACCAACACCCATCCCTTGAACCAATCGTCCCAAAACAACAAAACCGAAACTAGGCGCTATAAAGTCGATGAGGACACCTAAAATAGACAAGAGATTTGCGACCAGAAAGATGGTTTTCATCCTAAACGAGCGCTTGAGATAGGCAGATAAGGGAACCACGCAAGCGACCACTAGGAGATAAATTGTTGTAACCCATTGTACGGTTGACGTATTGACTGAAAATGCCTTCATCAATACGGGAAAGGTGATGTTCATAGCTGTTTCACCAGCTACTCCACAAAATGAAAGGATTCCTGTCGCAAAGATGGCACACAGGACCTTGGTGGAGATTTTTTCGTCTGACATAAGTATTTGTTCCTCCTAGATAAACTTAAATATTACGGTAGTGTTGTAAGATTTTGAGAAAGACTTCCCTCTCTTTAGCTGAAAATTGCTGGGCAAACTCTTCTTCCTCTTTTCGAAGATAAGATTGACAGGCAGAAGCGATATTAAGGGCTTTATCCGTTAAAACGACCGCCTTTTGCCTAGCATCTTTTGAAGATGTGTGGCGTTCAATCAGGCCTTTCTTCTCCATTCGCTGTAAGAGCACTGTCGTTGTCGAACGCTGAATTTCAAATTCGTGCTCAATGTCACGTTGAAAGACTTCTTGATCCGCATGATTGGTTATAAAATCAATGACAGCCATCTGATTTCCAGTCAAATCATATTGCCTAGCAAACTGGTCAAAATGACGCATCATATTGTTATTGGCTTGTTTCAACAAGCGTCCAAAATGGTCCAAAAGAATGACTCCTTAACTATATTGTTAGCTAACTAGCGATTAACAGTATAGAAGAGTTATTAGCTCAAGTCAATAGATTCTTTCAAAAAATAGAAAACTCAAGGACCTAGAATCCTTGAGTTGCTATATTTAGTCTTTCTTTACAGGAATTTCCTTAATCACACGCGCCGGATTCCCACCTAGAACAACATTGTCACCGAAGGACTTAGTCACTACGGCTCCTGCTCCAGCAACTACATTATCCCCTAAGGTCACTCCTGGAAGGATGGTCACGCCTCCACCGGCCCAGAAATTATCACCGATCATAATTGGAGCACCATATTCAATGCCTGAATTACGCTCGGTTGGATCAAGCGGATGCAAGGGCGTCAAAAACTGACAATTAGGGCCAATCATGGCATTGTCACCAATCGTGATAGGACAGACATCCAGCATGGTCAAATTCCAGTTAGAGTAAAAATTTTCACCGATATGGATATTAACACCGTAATCCGTAACGAACTGAGGATTCATGGCAACATTTTCACCAGTCGAACCAAACCAAGATTTGACAATCTCTGCCCTCTTGAGACGGTCAGGCTCAGCATTGAAGGCCCATTGTTTTTCTCTTGAGCTGGCCGCTAGAGCACGTAACTCAGGATCGCTAGGTTTATAAAAGTCACCTGCAATCATCTTTTCATATTCAGTTGGCATGGCATACTCCTTTTTTGCTTCTTCTCCTATATTGTAGTATAGAAGTGATGTTACCACAAGCGAGACTCCCATACAAAAGTATGTAAAGTCTTTATTCGACTTAATTATATATCAATAGTCTCACCAACAGCTAAAATCCTATAGCCTGCTGCTTCAACTTCTTTTTTAGTTGTCTTATAATGACTATAATCGTCAATATGAATGGGATAAATCCTTTTAGGTTGAAGGAGATTATTCATTCGGTTTAACATTTTTAAGTCCATGGTAAATGGTCCACCAAATGAACCTGATTTTACAGCACCTAAATTAGCAAAAATAGCATCTATATTTTTAGGAACATTTTTGGTTAAGTCTGGGTACAAAACAGTATCACCGGTAAAATAAATGACTTTAGTTTCTGACGAACTGGTGATTGTTAGTTGATAGCCACTTACCTTACCTATTATCTTTCGCATCATGTAATTACTGGCATGATAAGCCGGTAATGCTTTAATGGTGATACAGTAGTCAGCGATTTGAAATGCTTGTTCTTCTCCCCATTTTAAAACACTATTATTTAAGCATGGCACCCCATCTAAAATTTTTTTATTGGGAGAAATAACTGTCTTCCCTTTCAGATAATCTTTCCCTAGATCATCCAAATGATCTTGATGCCCATGAGTAATTAACCATACATCAACTTTGCTAAGAAGAGACTCATCCTTATGAACATGAGTTTGTTTCTCGGAGACAAATCCTTTAAACTGAACTAAAGTTCCCTTAGGAGATAAGTCAGGATCAATTCCAATATGAAATTGATTATCAATGGAAATGATGCCACATGCAACGCCACAATAAGTAAACGAAATAGACATAGTACCTCTTTTTTTATAACAAGCGATAAGTTGAAAAACTAGTCATTAACAATAAAGGAATGAGTATTAAGTGCATAACTCTTGTAACTAGATTATAGTTTTTATCGTCAATTTAATCAATATCTGTTTATGTTTCGACACCTTCTTTTACATTTATAATGCTAAGTTTCCACAAATCTCAGTTAGGTAATCAACAAAAAAATCCCAAGTTCTCTATGCAACTTGAGATTTTCTTTCTGTCTGGGCATGCCTGAGTCATTCAGGTCTTTATATTATTTGTCTTTTTGATCTTTGTGATCTTTTTTATTTTTCTTCTTACGTCCGTTGCGACCAAGTCCTAGGCCTGTTACCGATACGGTGAAGCCTGCGATATTGATGGTTTCTTCAATCTTACCTTTGCTTGCTTCTTCTTCATTTGAGAGATTAATTGGCATCTTGTGTTTAGAGCCTTTACCCTCAGCTTGACTTGAAACAGGTGCTTCAAAGTCATCGCCTGGTCCATAAGTGACTGGTCCCTCATGAGATTCCACTTGCTCTTCGACTTGGTCGAGAATTTCTAGATCTTGAACCTCTTCAACAACGATATCGTCTGCCTTGTCTTCCTTAGGTTTACCGTTAATATCGCCTGTAAGCGGGATATAAACCACTGTTTCTTCAAGGTTACGTTGACCTACTGTTTTACCTTCAACCTTGTCCTTATCAGCGCTATAGCCTTCTACTTCAGGAGTGACGACTGTTTCAAACTGACCTTTATTTGAAGTCCAGTAGCTTGAACCAAGCTCTTCACCTGTAACCTTATCAATAGTCAAGCTACGTGTCCATTGAGCAGTTTGGATGTTATTAGCAGGAAGTTCTGCTTGTCCATCGCTAGATGTGTAGAGAACTGTGAAGGTTACATCTTTAATATAGCTTTCACGTTCTGGCCATTTAGCACCATCAGGATTTGCTGGGTTGATTGGTGTACCAGCTTCTTGGATGTTATCTGGACCTACTTGAACGGTACCATGACGAAGGGTAACCATGAAGTTTTGGTCAACATGTGAATCACCATCAAAGATAACACCGTTTGTGAAGCCATCTGCAAGGAGGGTATAACCACGGTCACTATAGTACTTGATACGCTCGATTGTTGAGTATTCAATCACTTCGCCTGATTTACCAAGCAAGTCGACCACTTCAAGTTTCTTACGAGTTGTACCGTCAACATAAGTAACTGTAGCTTTCTGAGCATCCTTGAGGTAAGTTACTACTTCCATGATTTCAGGTGTTTCTACAGAAACATCTGTCATTTCAGCTACTTCCATACGGTCTGGTGTAAATCCAACAACCTCTGGAGAAGGAACAGCTGAGAAGCCAGCTTGAGTACTTGACCATGCTTCATAATTGATAGCGCCTGTCACAAGGTTAACATTGGCCAAACGTTTGAAATCAAGAACTTCTACGTAGTCGTCGCTAGCCAAGCCGCCTTCTTCGAAGACATACTGGATAGTACGTGTCACATCGGCACGGTTTTCAAGCATCTCTACGCTATTTGGCCAAACTGGACTATTAACATCGTTTGGATCTACGACTTCACCTGCAACTGGTGCTGGCATATCTGGGTCAATAAGAACCAAACGTTCACGAAGAACAACTTCGAAAACTTGATCAAAGTCAGAATCACCATTGTAAGTGTGGTCAAAGGCTTCTGCATAACCATCGTTGACAAGTTCATAACCTTGTTTGAGCAAGTTTGCAATTTGTTCATCAGTAGAGTAGTCAATCTTTTCACCTGAGCTTCCGACGACGACATCACGAGTCAATTCAGACTTATCAAGCTCATTCATGTAAAGGATAATAGCTTTTTGCTCATCCTTAGCATAAACCACGTTGGTATCTTGACCTGGGTGTTCTGGAGTAATAAAGGCCTTTTCAGAAATGTAACCAAGAACATCTGGAACGACTGTTTCCATAGCCATGGTTGGATCTTCAGGATCGTTGTTGTAGCTTGGAGTAGGTGCATTTTCAATAGGTGTACCATACTCATCTACTGGAATAATCTTACCAAGCTCTGTGTAAGTTACTGTATCTTCCACTTCTGGAAGGTCTGGGCGAACTTCAAGACCACCAGCTTGACGTTTATCCGCATAGAAGCCATCTACAACTGGAACTTCTACGACATCATAAGTGAAGCTTTCTTGATCCCAAGTGCTTGTTTGTTCCACTTGGTTAAACTTACCATGGAAGCTGAAGCTATCTTGGATGTTGATAACTGGATCTTTGTAGCCTGCACCTTGGAAGGTAACCGTTTGTTTCGTATCTTGCGTGATATCATCCAAGATTGGCTCGTAAACCAAGGTTTGGTCCATGCTGAGGTCAATTGGCAATACCAATTCACTTTCAGCTTGGTAGCCAGCAACTTGTGGTGCTGGTGTCTCAATAACTTGCGTAGCATCTTGAGGATCATTAGCATAATGAACTGGCTCTGCATCCGCGATTGGATTACCAAAGCTATCAACAGGGATAATCTTACCAAGCTCTTTATAGGCAACACTATCTGTTGCTTCTGGTTTATCAGGTGTAACAACCTGCATACCAGCAACTGCCTTGTCCGCAAAGTAACCTTCGATAACTGGAACATTGACCTTAGCGAAAGTATGGCTGTCTTGATCCCATGTGTAAGTGTCTTCTGCTTGGTTGTACTTACCAGTGAAGGTGAAGTCAGACTGAATATTAACAGACGGTGTTGCTTCGCCAGCACCTTTGAAGAATACAGTTTGCAAGGTTGGTTGCGTTACATCTTCAAGGATTGGAGCGTACTCAACAAGAATATCGTCTGTTAAGCTCTCAGGCATGACACTTTGTTGCATTGGACGGTAACCCGGAATGTGAGGAACAAGAGTCTCACTAACCTTGGTTGGGTTATTAGCATCGTTGTTGAAGGTTGGCGTAGGCACGTTTGGAATCAAGCGTCCATTCGCATCAATAGGGATAATCTTACCAAGTGGAACGTAGGTAACGGTTTCTTCTATATTATCCTCAGTAACATCTCTACCCTTAACTTCTACTCTATCCGCAAAATAGCCTAAAACAACTGGTGCATAGATATCATAATACTTGGTTTTGTTTGGAGACCACTCTGTCTCATCAACAAGTTCACCTGTAACCTTGTCGAAGGTAAGAGTACGCACCCAATAAGCCTTTTGTACATCAGCATCTGGCAAATCAGCATTGCCATCTGTACTTCTGTAAAAGACTGTGAAGCTTACTTCTTTTTCGTAAGCATACTTAGATGGCCATTTAGGTCCATCTGGATTATTAGGATTGATTGGAGTATCTGGGACTTGTTCATTTTCAGGTCCCACCTTAGCAACATCGTGTTGCAAGAGGACGAACCACTCTTGATCATCAATATCTTTATCATCAAAAATGGCATCCTTAGGGAATTCATCCTGAATCAAGTCATATCCCATGTCCTTGAAAGTCTTGATACGCGTTGCTGTCCCGTATTCAATCGCTTCACCCAATTCACCGGTCAACTGGTCACTAACCAAGTAAGCACCGGTAGTTTCATCAATATAAGTGATGCTGGCTTTCTTGAAAATTTTACGATACACAACCGGAGTGTCTGCTCCTGGTTTGTTCGGTACTACACTTTTAATATCTGTCATATAATCTTGAACAGCTGGTGTTGCTGTCTCACCCGCCTTTCGTGGATCTTTTTTGTTATTGTTATACTGCTTAGTCAAAGCACCTGGAATATATTCCCCATCTTCTGTCACAGGGATAATGCGTCCCAATTTCCTATAGGTCACATGTTCCGTTACCGTTGGCACATAGGGCGTGACAACGTTAAAACCCACTTCCTTTTGGTCAGCGAAATAGCCCTGGACAACTGGTACCGATATCTTAGGATAGGTATAACTGTCCTTGTCCCATTCGATTAAACCAGTTTTCCTATCCCTAGTTCCTGTGAAGACATGGTTTTCCATGACTTCAGGATCTGGAGTTTGCGAATCCGCTCCTTGAAAGATAATCTCTTGCTTAGATGGAATCCTCACGGTTTCCGATTGGGCATGATTATCAAAGAGGGCCTCGTCAGCTCTAGCAAAATCTAATGGAGAGGGGGCACTGTGGTCAGAGCGACTTTTTGGGTTAGTCAATAATTTAGAAAGATCTATAGTATCAACTAAATCAGAGTCCGCTGATTTATGTGCAATATGCTCTTCAGCAGTTCTTGCTGCTGCTTCAGTCGCATCTTCCCTATAGGCTCTCAAAAATACTCCCCCTTTCTTCTTTTTATGAGAAATAAAATCCTATACTTGCTAAGTTCTCATGGAAATCTTTTCTATTAAGATTTCATTTTCCCTCGGAGAAACTAACAAGTTCTTATCAAAGATTAAAATTTTTGATATCTCTTATATATACTATAATACGAGAATCGAATTTTTACAAGTAAGGTGTAAGAACTTTAATCATTTTAACCCCTAAGTGAAAAAATAGTGCTTTAATGTGCGATATCTATCAAGTAGTTTACGAAAGTGACATCAAAATGAGATTACACCGACAACTTAAATGATGAGTCTTTAATGGAGCTTTCTCTCCCTAAGGACACTCTCATAAGAAATAGACTATAAACTATCACAACTACTTCTCATCTTTGAATGGCTAGAGCCTTACTGTATTTGTTAAAGAAATGGCCTATTAGGAATGACACAGGCCAAGCCTGCGACTAGTCCTCGACTAGGGAATTCCAATAAATAACTGGTATTACTCCTAGTATAGATTGACTTTGACGCTTCGTCAATAGATTGGAACCATTTAATGAAAATCCCTAATTTTAAAGCTTTCTCGTATTAAATTGTGCATTAATAATAGTCATTGGGATTAGGCTATTTTGCTATCATTCTGGGCACCAAATAGTCATAGGTATTTCACAACTCAGCCAAGAAAAGGGTTAAATGACTATTCACAGTCCACATTTAAGTCTTTACGGAAACCCAGTTATGCCATAAAAACCGAGACTACTGTCTCGGTTCATACAGTTTGGAAACGATTAGATTTGTCCTCGGCCTTGAGCGTCAAAGTAAACCCACCATCCTGGACTCACTTCAACCCAACGGTTAACAGCCATCTCACCTGAATTTGGATCATAGTAACGAACAACGCCATTCACACGAACCAAATGACCTTTGATTTGCTTACCATTGTTATCAAAGAGGAGATTTTGACCATTGATAGTAACCATGCCTTTGACAGCATTACCATTACCATCGAAGTAATACCAGCTACCATCGATTTCATGGAATTGATTACGGTAAAGCTCACCTGAGTTTACATCATAGTAACGAAGGTTGCCATCAACATTAGCCAAAGCACCTTTCACTTGACGACCATTTTGATCAAAGTAGAGGTTTTGACCATTGATATTTTGTGAACCTTTTACGGCTGCTCCATCATTATTGAAGTAAGCCCAAACACCTGGTTCAATTTCAGCAAAACGGTTGCGAGCCATTTCACCTGAGTTTGCATCATAGTAACGGATTGTTCCATTCTCGTTAACAGTACGCCCTTTAACTTGGACACCATTGTTATCGAAGAAGAGCTCTTGACCATTAATGTTTTGGTGGCCTGTTACACGTCTACCATTACCATCATAGTAAGCCCAAACATTGTTACCAATTTGAACAAATTGATTGCGACCTGATGTATTGTTGTTATCTGGTTTTGGATCTTGTTTGCCGTTAGCATTCAAGACACCGTTTTGGTCATAGTAGAAGACTTGACCTCTACGGTTTTGACGGTAACCATCACGCAATTGCACCCCATTAGCGAGGAAGAAGTATTGTTTACCATCGATAGTCTTTTCACCGATTGCCATACGGCCTGTATTATCAAAGTAGTAGACATTTCCGTCATTATCTTTGATGAAGGCATTCTTAGCATATTGACCATTGTTATAACGGTATCTTACAGAGAAGAGACGTTTTTCAAACTTACCACTACCATCACCGTTTTGGTTATCACCATTAGTTGATTGGTTGCTTCCGACTACTTTTGGAAGGCTAACCTTACCACCATTTGTACCGTAGTAACCGTTGAGGCCATTCTTAAGCACGTACTCTGAACCACGGTCAAGAATGTTAGTACCATTCATGTACTTCGCAGACCACTTCGTAATCTTCTCATCAGTTGTCATGCGTTTACCGTTAGAGATTTGAACACGGTCAAAGATTTGTGGGTAGAGACGTTTCAATTCATCAAGGAAGGCACCACCATATTTACCTTGGTAGTCATTACCAAAGGTACGTGTTTTAGCGGCATAGAGGCTATGGTTGATGATCGCGCCATCTTTAGTTTCACCGTAGTTATTAACACGAGTTGCAGTAACTACTTCGTCACCTGGAAGGTTGTAGATTTGGTCTGGAACCCAGTCAGCAATCGCTGAAATTCCCACTGCATGGAGGGCTTTAAGAGCTGCCTTCAAGTCAGCCAATGAACCATACTTGTTGTCCTTACTCATAGCAATGTCATAACGGTCTGTGAAGGCATAACCATTTTGGATGACTGAGTCAAGGAAAGTACCATCATCACTTGAAACGTATTGTGGTGCAAGTTCGAATGATGTAATACCCCATGATTTGAAGAGACTAGCATTTTCAGCAATCTTCTTATTAGTGTATTGTGATGGATTTTGAACGAAGTCTTGGAAGTTAGAGAAACCTTCGTAGATAACTTGTGAATCAAGGGCAGCATTTGATTCGTAGACCAAACCACTGCTGTTCTTTTCTTTACTTGGTGCTACACGCACATCTTGAGTTTCAGAAGCTCCTACTGGCACCCAAACAGCAAGGTAACCATCAACTTGAGGGTTACGGATACCACGGATTTCACTTGCACTAAATGTCAAATTACCATTGCCATCAGTGTATTTAACAATACCGTTAGCATCGCTGTCATTCAAGTACGTAGCTACACCATCGTTTGTTGTCAAAAGCAATGGACGATAAGCTTGGTTACGGTGAGCCGCACCCATATTAATTGTCAAGTTGCTTGTTAAACGAAGGGCAGGTTGGTTTGAAACGATAACTGCCATACCTTGGTTACGTGTTTCTGCTGTACCAGCATCAGAAGCACTGTTAGCCCCTGTACCGTAACGTACAGAAGTCAAGACACCTGCAGCATCCCAACCATTAGTATTACCATATCCGATGTAGTTAACCTTCATATCTTGACCGCCAGCTGCATAGCGGATACGGCCTTTCAAGAGGGTTTCAATAGCATCATAATATGGTGATTTTTTAGCCATATATTGACCATCATCTGTGTACATGTCTCCATAGTAAACACGTGGCACAGTGTCCTTATGTGTAAGCATCAAGGCATATGCTGATGGGATGTTATATTGTGTGTATTGCTTGTTGGCACTACGCATGTCTCTGTTGTAGATTTCAAAGGCTTTCTTCATTTCATCAAGAGTGAAGGTATTCCCTGTTGATTGAGGGTTGATTTCATTTTTGATGATTTGACCAATGATTGATTGTACCTCTGAATCGTGGGCACGAACAAATGAGTAGTTAGCCATACGTTTAGAGTTTTTACCACTTTCAGAACGGTCATTTAAACTATTTGAAATGAGTGGTTCAACTCCTGAACGGTTACCAATTGGACGCAAGAGTGAATATACCAATGCCAAGTGCATAGGGTCATCCATTGGCAATTGAGCACCTTTGGTGTCTTCATTGTAGTAGGCATCATTGTGAGACCATGCTTCCAAGATAGACAAGTGCTTAATAGCTTGTTCTTGGCTTTGATCAGAACCATACTTAGCTTTGAAGTAATCTGAAGCAATTTGGAGAAGGTCAGCATTGACATTATCCACGGCATCGACACGAACACCATCAAAGTTTTCATCTTCAGAACCACCAGTGATAGTACCGATGTTCATGATGTAGTGGAGCCAGTTCAACTGCTCAGCTTGAACCGCTGGGTTTGAGTTGTCGATATCATTAGCCAACAAGAATTCAAAACCACCGTTACTTGTATCCTTAGTATACTTAGGATTGTGTTTACCTGTTTGGCTAGTTGGTGTGCGGTTCAAGAGACGATAGTCAGAGTTAGCATGACTTGTACGACTATCGTTGTTATAGAGAAGGGCACCACCTTGCAAGTGGTCACTATTATCAAGATTTTCAGAAGTTGAATTCCAACCTGGTTGGGTCTTCACGAAATTTTTGATAGTTGTACGCAACCAGTCAGTGTTACCTTCACGCGCAATACGTTCTTCAATACGTTTTTGAACTTCAAGCGCTGCTTGGTCCATTTGGGTTTGTGAGCTGAATGACGTATAGGTCTGATTGGTACCGAGACCTTGCTCCTTCATGTAGTTGAGGTAGCTCGCTTGGATAGCCTTGCTTGGCCACCAAACTGTAAGCAATGGACGTTTGTCATTTTCAGTTGAAGCAGTCCACTCTTTACCATCTTTCAAGATTTCTTTTGGACGGTACCATGTGTTGGCAGTGAAGTAACCATCAACAAGTTCGATATCTTTATCAGTTGTACCATAAAAGGCATTTTTATCACCATTTACAGTAACGTTTGTGTTTGTGCTATCAGCTGATGAACCTGTTCCACCGTTCTTGTCGAAACGGTATTCTTTTTGGTTAGACAATTCACCAGTTTCAGCGTTGAAGTATTGGCTGCCGCCGTTACGTTCAAGAACATAGTTCTTACGAATAGTGCCGTCATCTTCAAGGTAGTATTGTTTTCCATCAATTGTTTTGATGTGGCTTGGACCATCAGTTACGACATTGTTAGTTGCTGGAAGGTCGTTGTTTACTACTGTGACAGTATTATTAGTATTATTAGCATTGTTTGTATTGCCGTTAACTGGAGTTGCACGACGGCCTCCTGTAGGACCACGGCGGGCACCAGTCGCACGACGTTCACGTGTCGCTGCGCGATCAGTAACTGTTGTTGTGTCAGTTGTAGTATTGTTATTTGTTGTATCAACAGCTGTATCATTGGTTGCTGTTGTATCTGTTGTAGTTGCCGCACGATCAGTACCGACAGTCGCTGCCGTATCAACAGCATTCGCTGCAACTGTATTTGTTGTATCAGTTGTCAAATCGAAGGTTGCTGTTGGAGCTGCTTGGTCAGTTGCGACATCATTTGTCGCTGCAACTGCTGTAGTTGGATCCTGAGCAGCCGTTGTATCGTTAGATACAGTACCCGTATCAACAGTAATATCGGGGATGGCTACAGTAGCATCCGTATGTTCGTCGGCCTGAACGACACCGTCGTTAGTTCCTAAAGAAACCGCTGAGACTGCACCGAGCGACATTCCTGTAACTGCGATGGTTACCCATTGTTTCTTAACTTTGTGCATTTTATAATGTACTTTTTTGTCCATAATAAAAAGACTCCTTTATCCATGTCTCTTATACACATATCACGCTGCAGACGAAGATGATAGTGTAGAACACG
>NZ_JACLQS010000021.1:0-28504 GCF_016648815.1 Streptococcus sp. 9.1
AACCTCAGAATAGTTACTGTCTTATCTCTTTTTTTACTTAAAGCCTTGATAGACTTGACAAATGGTAGAAAAGAGCCTTTTTTATTTATCAGGTGTGAGAATCATTGGAATAATGATTGGTTCACGTTCTGTTTTTTCATATAGGAATGGGCGTAAAGCATTGACGATAGCTCCGTTAACAGATTGGATGCTAGCATCTTTGTTCTTAAGAGCGATACGAATAGCATTGAATAGAATGCGTTGGCTTTCGCGGATAAGATCGCCAGATTCACGCATATAGATGAAGCCACGACTGAGGATGTCTGGACCAGCTAGAATCATCTTAGACTTGAAGTCAACAGTAGCTACGGCAAGTACGACACCATCTTCAGAAAGATCACGACGATCACGAAGAACGGCAGCTCCGATATCCCCAATACCATTACCATCAACATAGATATCTTGAGCATTGAAGTGACCTGCACGACGCGCAGAGTCTTTTGTTAGGGCTAAGACATCACCATTTTCCATAATGAAGATATTATCTTTTGGAACGCCACAATCAACAGCAAGACCTGCGTGGACTTTCTGCATGCGGTATTCACCGTGAACAGGCATGAAGAATTTTGGTTTTATCAAACGAAGCATTAGTTTTTGCTCTTGTTGACCACCGTGTCCAGAGGTATGGATATTGTTGATTTTACCGTGGATAACATCAACACCAGCTTCTTGAATGGTATTAATCAGACGGTTAACACTAGTGGTGTTACCTGGAATAGGACTAGATGAGAAGATGACAGTGTCACCAGGTTGTAGTGTCACTTGGCGGTGCATCCCATTGGCGATACGTGCAAGGGCCGCCATAGGCTCCCCTTGAGAACCGGTACACATGATAAGAATCTCACTGGCATGATAGTTTTTCATCTCACTAGGATCAATGATAGTACCTTTTGGAACCTTGATGTAACCTAGTTCAACCCCATTGACAATGGCTTTTTCCATAGAACGTCCGAAGACAACAATCTTACGGCCAGTTTTTACAGCGGCTTCGGCAGCTTGTTGAAGACGGAAAATGTTTGAGGCAAATGAGGCGAAAATAATACGTCCGTGGATGCCTTCAATAATTTTCATAATGGATTGGCCAACAACCTTCTCGGAATTAGTGAAAGTTGGTACTTCAGCATTGGTTGAGTCTGAGAGGAGGCAAAGAACGCCTTCCTCACCAAGTGCAGCCATACGGTGAAGGTCTGCTGGTTCCCCTACTGGTGTGAAGTCAAACTTAAAGTCACCGGTACACACAATTTTACCTTGAGGTGTATGGATGACAATACCGAGAGGTTCTGGAATTGAGTGAGTAGTGCGGAAGAAGGTCACGCTCATATTTTTGAAAGTAAGCTCTGTATTAGCATTAATTTCGTAGAGTTGTGCGTCACGAAGTAGTCCGTGTTCTTCCAATTTTCCTTTGATAAGAGCAAGAGCAAGCGGTCCTGCATAAATTGGGATATTTGCCTGTTTAAGAAGGAAGGGAATCCCACCAATATGGTCTTCGTGACCGTGGGTAATGACAAGTGCCTTTACACGATCAACGTTTTCAACGATGTAAGAATAGTCTGGGATGACATAGTCGATTCCGAGAAGATCGTCTTCGGGGAATTTAATACCCGCATCGACGATGATAATCTCATCTTGGTATTCAATACCATAGGTGTTTTTACCGATTTCCCCCAAACCACCAATCGCATAAACCCCAACTTCTTCAGGTTTTAGATTGATTTTTGATGCCATGGTCTTAGAACTCCGTTACTTCAAAAACGCCTGTTTCTTTTTCGTATTCAAGGGCTTTTTCTGAGAGGAGCTCGATGAATTCGATGTTATAGGCAGTGTTTTTTTCGATGATTTGACGAGCTTGGATACGTCCCTCAAGTTCAGTTTCTGCATCGATATCTAGGTAGAGTGATTTTGTCTGTTCACGGCGTGGATTACGCTCTTTAGTTTCTTGGTAAAAGACTTTATAAATCATGGTTTTCCTTTCTTTCCAAAAGGCTCTGCCATTCTATAAAAAAACCGGTCAAGTTAATCTTTCCATGATTTACTTGACGTTATGATATTCACTTTATGAGTAATAGCTAGTAGCCTTGATTCGTTTAACAATTACTATTATTGTACCATAAGATAAGGGCTAGATAAAGAAAATGGCGGAAAAAGTTGGAAAATGTTCGTTTCTGGGAAACAGTGACTTGTGTTATAATAGAAAAGCATAAAAGGAAACAAGGAAAAAAGATGAAAATATTAGCATTTGATACTTCTAGCACTGCTTTATCAGTAGCCTTGTTGGAAGATGAGAAACTAGTGGCAGAAACAACTGTCACAGTAAAAAAGAACCACAGTATTAGTTTAATGCCCACCATTGATTTTTTAGTTACTCAGGCAGGCTGGCAGCCGTCTGATTTAGAACGTATTGTGGTTGCACAGGGGCCTGGATCCTACACCGGGCTTCGTGTGGCTGTCGCAACAGCTAAGACGTTAGCCTATGCGCTTGACATTGATTTAGTGGGGGTTTCAAGTCTACAGGCGCTGACAAACCTTTCGGTTGTCGGTGTTGTGATTCCTATCATGGATGCCCGTCGTAATAATGTTTACGTTGGTTTTTATGAAAATGGTCAGGCTATCGTCCCTGATTGTCATGCTGCCTTTACAGATGTTCTTGAGCAAGCTAAAGTTTATGAAAAGGTGACATTTGTCGGTGAAGTGGCTAATTTTGCGGATCAGATTAAGGAAAATCTTCCAGAGGCAACGATCTTGTCTAGCCTCCCATCAGCTCAGTTAATTGGTCGTTTAGGCTTGTCCTTGCCTTCTGTTGATGTGGATGCCTTTGTTCCACATTACTTGAAGCGGGTTGAGGCGGAAGAGAATTGGCTTAAGACGCATGAGGAGACTAAACGTGACAACTACATCAAGCGCGTCTAGATTGAGTAGCCAAGAGCAAGCTCAACTGATTTATCGGATTTTGTCGGATGTTTATGACAAATCTCCGTGGACGATAGAACAAGTGGTAGCGGACTTGGCTTTGGATACTACTGAGTATTTCTATGTTTATGACCAGGAAGAAGTTGTTGGTTTTTTAGCCCTTCAAAATTTGGTGGGTGAGCTTGAGGTGACCAATATCGCCGTTTTAAAAGCTTATCAGGGGCGTGGTTATGCTAGTCAGCTGATGAATCATTTGGAAGAGCGTAGTGAGCCTATATTTCTAGAAGTGAGGTCTTCAAATCAAGTCGCTCAGGCACTTTATAGAAAATTTGGTTTTGAAAGTCTAGGAATTCGGAAAAATTATTATCATGAGCCTCAAGAAGATGCAGTTATCATGAGGCGAGAGGAAGTCTAATGGCAGATAGATATATTTTGGCAGTGGAGAGCTCATGTGATGAGACTTCAGTTGCCGTTTTGAAAAATGAGAAGGAACTTTTGAGTAATATTATTGCCAGTCAGGTGGAAAGTCATAAACGTTTTGGTGGTGTTGTCCCTGAGGTGGCTAGTCGTCACCATGTGGAAGTGGTGACTCTTTGCATTAAGGATGCCCTTTCAGAGGCGGGCATTACTGCTGAACAACTAGATGCTGTAGCAGTAACCTATGGTCCTGGTTTGGTCGGAGCGCTCTTGGTCGGGATGGCAGCGGCTAAGGCCTTCGCTTGGGCACATGGATTGCCTTTGATTCCAGTTAATCATATGGCTGGGCATCTTATGGCAGCGCGTGAGGTACAAGAGTTGGAATACCCCCTCCTAGCACTTTTGGTGTCTGGGGGACACACAGAGTTGGTTTATGTGTCAGAACCAGGAAATTACAAGATTGTTGGTGAGACACGTGATGATGCAGTTGGTGAGGCCTATGATAAGGTTGGGCGTGTGATGGGTTTGACCTACCCAGCTGGGCGTGAAATTGATGAATTGGCTCATAAAGGGAAAGATGTTTATGATTTTCCACGCGCTATGATTAAGGAAGACCACTTGGAGTTTTCATTTTCAGGCCTAAAGTCTGCTTTCATCAATTTGCATCACAATGCAGAACAGAAGGGAGAAGTTCTAGTCAAAGAGGACCTTTGTGCTTCCTTCCAAGCTGCTGTGTTGGATATTCTCCTAGCTAAGACTAAGAAAGCCTTGGAACGTTATCCTGTTAAGACACTTGTTGTTGCTGGTGGCGTAGCAGCTAATCAGGGCTTACGTGAACGTTTGGCTGAAGAAATTACGGATGTAGATGTGGTTATTCCGCCTTTACGTCTCTGTGGTGATAATGCTGGCATGATTGCCCTAGCAGCTGCCATTGAATGTGATCAGAAACATTTTGCTGAGTTGGACTTGAATGCAAAACCAAGTCTTGCCTTTGCAGGATTTGAAGAATAAGAAGAACCTCTTACTAGTCTGGTAAGAGGTTCCTTTAGAAAGGAATTGAGTGTGTCTGCCTTTCGTTTAGGTGTAAAAGCTGCAGTACCGACAGCCCTAGGATATGTGGCTATTGGCCTAGCCTTTGGTGTTGTAGCGGCGGCTTCTGGTCTATCGGCCCTTGAGGTTGGCCTCATGTGTGCCTTGGTCTATGGTGGCTCGGCTCAGTTTGCTATGTGTGCATTAGTAGTTGCAGGAGCTAGCCTTGGTGAGTTAACCTTGACTGTTTTCTTAGTTAATTTGCGTAACATGTTGATGAGTTTACATGTAACGACGATTTTTACAAAAACAAGCCTCTGGAATCAGCTGGGAATTGGTAGTCTGATTACGGATGAAAGTTATGGTGTCTTGTTGGGAGAATATGTGCATCATAAAGATATTTCTGCGAACTGGATGCATGGGAACAATATTTTCAGCTATCTGGTTTGGATTGTATCATCAGTTGTTGGGTGTTTGATTGGTTCCATGATTCCTAATCCTGAGCTTTTTGGTTTGGATTTTGCCTTGATTGCCATGTTTATAGGTTTGTTAAGTAGTCAGATAGATGCTTTGTTAGGTGAAGGCGTGCGTAAGCTATTCTTGATTTTACTATCTATTGCTGTGGCTTATCTGAGCTTTAGTGTCATCTTGTCGGAATCTTTGGCTGTTTTAGTGGCTACTTTAGTTGGATGTAGTGTGGGGGTGATGTGTGATGGCCGTCAATAAGTTTATTCTCATTGCCATTCTACTTGGGTTTGTGGTTAGCTGGGTGCCCCGTGTTCTCCCCTTTGTTTTAGTGAAATACAAGGGCTTACCAGATATCGTTGTTCGATTTTTGCACTACTTACCAGTTTCTATCCTCTTTGCTCTGATTCTCTCTAGTCTCACGACTGAGAAGATTGGTCACTTGCCACAGTTTAAGTGGATGGAAATACTGGCTACTGTGTCAACGGTAATTGTAGCATTTAAGAGCAAAAATCTGCTCTATGCAGTAATCGTCGGTATAGTATCTATGGCCCTGATTCGTTTAGTGTTTTAGTAAATGAAAAGACTTGGAGTTGCTCTTAGTGAGTCGCTTTCCAAGTCTTTTTTAGTTATTGTTAAAAAAGGCAGCAATATCGTCTTCACTGAGACCAATCATTGGATCTATAGTTGACCAATTATCCTCAGTTAAACGATAGTTTTCTTCGGTTTGCACAGGTTTGTTAACAGACTTATCCACAGGCTGTGAATAAGTGTTAACAAGATCTGGGGATGGATTGATATTTTCCGAAATGTCTTTGTTTTCAAGGGGTTCTGAGGATTCGTTGTTTTCCTTTTTTGTTTGATTGGATGCGTCTGTTGCCTCGTTTTTAACAATCTTTTCGACAGACTTATCAACAGCTTGTGTATAAGTTTGTTCAAAACGTTGGATGAGATAAGTATTTCGTTTAGCTCCCTCGTTGTGAACAGCATAATCGAAGGCTACGATTTCCCCCAGCATGACTAGTTTACTCTTGGCGCGTGTGATTGCGGTGTAAATGAGGTTACGTTGTAGCATACGCCCACTTTGGCGTGTGATGGGAAGGATAACGACTGGGAACTCACTCCCTTGGGATTTGTGGATTGACATAGCATAGGCCAGAGTAATCTTATTCCATTCGTTACGAGGATAGATAACCTCATTGCCGTCGAAGGACATGTAAATTTCGTCCTGTTTGCTTTCAGTATATTTACCAGGAATGAGATCAGTAATGATTCCGATGTCGCCATTGAAGACATTGAGTTCTGTATCGTTGACCAGATGGAGAATCTTGTCGTTTTTGCGGAAGAAGATATCATTAAAGGCGAACTGATTGGCCTTTTCTTTAGGATTAAGTAGGTCTTGCATAATGGTATTGAGATTGTTAATACCAGCCTGTCCTCGGTACATGGGGGCTAGAATCTGAACATCCTGAGCTGCAATCCCACTCTTTATCGCAGCAGAGACGATTTTAGGAACCATCTGTGGAATATGGTTGGCATTGGCCTCAAAGTAAGAGCGGTCAGCCTTTTTCTCTGTGAAATCAGCGGGTAGTTGGCCTTGGCGCATCTGGCTAGCTAGGGTAACGATAGTGGAATCCTCGGATTGTCTGAAAATTTTGGTTAGGGAAACTTTAGGCAAGTTATCAATCTGCAAAAGGTCAGCCAAGACTTGGCCAGGGCCTACGGAAGGTAGTTGGTCTTGGTCACCCACAATGATAACTTGGGTTGAATCAGAGATACTTTCAAAGAGTTGATTGGCCAACCAAGTATCAACCATAGAGAACTCGTCGATGATAATCAAATCGCAATCGAGATAGTCCTCTAAGGTCTTAAAATCGTCCTCGCTATTGAGGCCTAAATGTCTATGAATAGTGGCGCTAGGGAGTTGGGTGAGTTCGTTCATCCGACGAGCAGCCCGTCCCGTTGGTGCTGCTAAAATAATAGGTAAATCAGACTTTTTGAGATCTAGGCCATGGAGGTCAGCATAGGTTTTAATAATGCCGTTAATAACAGTGGTTTTCCCTGTTCCGGGACCACCTGTCAGGATGAAGACCTTGCTTTGTAGGGCTTTGATAATGGCATCTTTTTGAACCTGATCATAAGTAATACCAAGCTCCTCTTCCACCCCTTCAAGGCTGTCTAAGATTTTGTCTTCAGAGCTGACGTCAGGTTGGTCCTTCATGATACGAGTTAGGTGGGTATAGATGCCCTGTTCCGCAAAATATAGGGTATTATCAAAGATTTTAGTCTCTACATTTTGCACCTTATCCTCTTGGATAAGATTGGTTAATTGGTTAGCGACCAAGGCGGGGTCAAGTTCAATCGGACGAGCACCTTCCAAAAGAATGATGGTCCGTTCAAGCAAGGCTTTGGCTTCTATGTAGGTGTCGCCTTCTTCCATACTGGCTTCTAGTAGACAATGAATCAAGGCAGCTCGTAAACGCTCAGGAGCATCACTAGCAATTCCAAGACGTTCAGCTAGTTGGTCAGCCATTTTAAAACCGATTCCTTGAATCTCCTCTACTAATAGATAAGGGTGTTCCTCAATAAGATTTAGTGACTCTTCCTTATATTGGTTGAAAATTTGTGAGGCGGCCTTTGGTGTGAGGCCATAGCTAGAAAGTTTGGACAGGACTTGCTCGGCTCCATAATTGATTTTTAACTTAGCAACAAAGGCTTCTCGATTGACCTTGGAGAGGTTGGGGATCTGCTCTAACTCGCTAGGATCCTCGAGAATCTTGTCAATAGGGTCTTCTCCGTAAATTTCGACAATACGCTCGGCCGTTTTCTTACCGATTCCTTTGAAATTGTCGCTGGCAAAATATTTGATAAGACCGCTGGCAGAAGGTTTTGAACGCTCGTAGCGGGTCATTTGTAGCTGTTCCCCATATTTAGGGTGATTGGTTAGTTGGCCCCAGAAGGTATAGTCTTCACCCTCCATGACATCCCCCATAGTTCCTGTGACAATGATTTCGTAGTCTTCAAAATCACTGTCTGTTTCGTCAATTTCTAAGAGTAGAATACGGAAAAAATTACTAGCGTTTTCGAAAATGACGCGTTCGATAGTTCCTGAAAAATAAAATTCTTGCATGTGTTTTTCCTAGATACATAATAAGGCTGGGTTTCCCCAACCTTATCTTATTTAGTGTTTTTAATTGTCCTCAACGGTACCAATTTTACTAAGTGGCCAGAAGCGGAATTTGACTTCCCCTACAAGAGCACTCTTGTCAAAGTAACCAACTGCTCGACTATCTTTGGAAACAATACGGTTGTCTCCAAGTAGGAAATATTTGCCTTCAGGAACAGTGACAGAGAAGGTCGTGTTACCGTCAGCATTGGTTGTAAAGGCCTTGGCATCCTTAGCCAATTGTTGGAAGTAGCCGCTCTTGCTCTTGTCGTCCTTGTAAGCATACTCTTTTTGTAGCTTATCTTTGGCAAAGGCAGCCTGGAATTCTTTGAGGTATTCTTCCTTGACTTCTTTACCGTTGACAGTAAGTTTATCGTTTTGATAGGTAATGGTATCACCTGGCATACCGATGATACGTTTGACGATTTGCTTCGTCTTACCATCTTCGACTTCCTTGGCAACGACAATATCGAAGCGTTCAATGGATGTGTGTTTCAAAACAATAACACGTTGATTATTGGCTAGAGTAGGATCCATTGAGTGGCCATCAACTTGGACAGGGAGCCAAAGGAAGAGGCGAGTCAAGAGGAAGAATGTGATAAAGAGGATAAAGAGTCCCCATTCACTAAGTAAAATGAGGAAGTATTGGGTCCATTTGTTTTTCATAGTTAAGGCCTTTCAGGGTTATTTTAAGCGTTGGTAGGCTTTTTTAGTATTGGCGAAATGATATTTAGCAGTAGCTTGGAGAGCCTGATCTCCGTAGGCTTGAAGAAGCTTGGCTGCGATCTGGTCGGACTTAGCACCAGCACCTGAAGGAAGAGTATAACCTACTTCTTGGCTGAGTTTATCCAGATTTTCCAGGAAGAGATTGCGGGCGATGATAGAGCTCACCGCGACAGCTAGGTATTTACCTTCGGCTTTTTCTTCTAAAGTAATAGGAAAGTCAAAGCGATTACGTTCGTTCTTGAGATATTTTTGATAATTTTTCTCGCTGGTGAAGGCATCGATGACAATCTTATCTGGTTTAGCACCTGATTGTAACAATAGGAAGATAGCCTGATTATGGAGGGCTACTTTAACGGACACAGCATTATGACTCTTACCGTCTCCAACCACTTCATTGTACTTTCTAGGCGAAAGAAGGAGTGCCTTGTGAGGAATTTTCTCCTCCAAAATAGGTGCAATCTGACGAATCTTGATATCGTTAAGATTTTTAGAATCATCAACTCCTAGAGATTTCAAAAAGGTATGGTCAGCTGGGGTAACTAGACTAGCTACAACAGCTAGACCACCAAAATAGGAGCCATTTCCGACTTCGTCTGATCCAATTAGGGCTATGTTTTGCCCATCAGGTGAATGCTTAGGTTCAGCTTGGTATCCAAAACGGCTAGCTAGGATTTCTGGCTTAGCACCTTGGAAAGTTACCTTTCCTGAAGTATAGGCGATGACACTTATTCCATCGACCTTGGCTGAAAAACTTGCATAAGGATTTTTAGTCGCAGTCGCATAGCTTGCTAGGTCCTTCTGGAGTGTCGAAATCTGCTCTGCTGTCATTTTTAATACGATTGTGCCCATGAAATCTATTTTAGCACAAAAAAGGAGAATTGGTAGATATTTTACAGACTCGGAATCCCTGAAAATTATTTTTCTAGAGAAGTGCAAAGTCTAAAATTTACGAAAGTTAAAATTTAGGATATAATGATTAGAAAGAGAATGCCTAACCCTGCTCTTTTTTCCACAATTAGAAGAAATAGGTTGGCATTTAAGTGTCGAACACGCCTCAGAGTAAGTGTCTGAATCTTGCTAAAAAATGGCGATATAAAAGCAATAAAATAAGGAGAAGCTGCGGTGGCGAATCCGTGACCACCATTGATTGGCAGTTAACAAGCAAATGGCAAATAAGAACCGTTACAAATTTCATTTTGGAGAGAAGAACCTCACGCTAACAACTGATAAGGATAACCTATTCATGGAAGAGGTTGAGCGTGTTGCCCATGAGAAATATAAAATTATCAAAGAGCAGATGAAAAATGCTGACAATGAAACGATTGCTATCCTAATGGCTATCAATTCTTTGTCGACTCAGTTGGAACGTGAAATCCAAGTTGAAGATATGGAAAAAGAGTTGGAAACGTTGAGAGCTAAGCAACTTGAACAACTTAAGGTCAAGGCGACAGCTACAAATGACGATGAGGATGACGCATGATTGGACTCCTTGTCTTAGCTATCGTGGCTTGGAATTTCTACATTGGCTACCGTCGAGGCCTCTTTATGCAAGCTTATTACGTGGTTTCAGTCATTATTGCCATGTGTGTAGCGGCCTACTTTTACCGGTCGCTAGGAGAGGCTATCAATCTTTGGGTACCTTATACCAATCCAACCAAAGATGCTAGTATAGCTTTCTTTAAAGATCAGAACATCTTTTCGCTTGACCGTGTCTATTATGCAGGTGTGGCTTATTTTGCCATTTACTGTGTGGCTTATTATGGTTTGCGCTTTCTTGGGATTTTCTTCCATTTTGTGAGAATTGAGCGACTTGATCAGAGACGTTACCAAGTGGTAGGTGGTGTCTTGGCCTCCTTAGTGAGTCTTGTGCCTTTGACTATGTTGGGGAATATTCTTGCGACTGTTCCCATGAATAACATTCAAACGGTCTTGTCATCTAGCTGGGTTTTGCGCCTTTTGATTAATTGGAATTTTCCAGTTAGTCAGATTATCCAGCACTTGTGGACAAGTGTGATATAGAAAATAGAAGTCTTCCTTGATTAAGGGAGGCTTTTTTGTTCTTTGTTTTGGTAACATATGAAAAAAGACTGAACACAAGGTCTCAGTCTTTCTTATCTATTTTTACCCTAAGGTTGCAATGGTACATCCGGAACCACCAGCACTTTGTGGGGCATATTCAAAACTTTTAACATGGCGATGACGGCGGAGATATTTGGTAACAGCATCACGGATGACACCTGTACCAATACCGTGGATGATGTCCACCTGACTCATGTTATTAAGTAGGGCTTGGTCAATAAAGGCATCAAGCTCTTGCATAGCTTCTTCGTAACGTTTCCCACGAAGGTCTAGACGGGCACGAGGACCGCCAGATGTCTTCTTGGCTTTTTTAACTACGTTAATCTGTTTTTTCTTAGGCTGTTGCGCCTCAGCTTGGGCACGAACAAGAGTGAATTCATCCGCCTTGAGTGTCATCTTGATGAGACCGACCTGGGCTTCCCAGTTACCATTTTTGGCTTGACTGGTAAGGGTACCCCGTTGCCCATAGGCGGTAACGATGATATCATCTCCGACACGAGGGGCACGCGCAGCCTTTTCTTTCTTGGCCTTACGAAGGACCTTATTCTTAGAGAGGTCCACTTGAGGGGCAAGTTTCTTGAGTTTTCCTTTGGCGTCGATAACTTCATGAGGTTTGAGTTGACTCTTATCGTGGAGATTTTTGAGAATACTATCGCTCTCAGCCAAAGCTGTATCCACCATATCTTGAATTTCTTTCTGAGCCTTTTCGAGTTCCTTATCGTACTCATGGGAGAATTCGTTATAGAGTTTCTTGACCGCACGGTTGAATTTAAGGTTCTCTTGCTCAACGTCCTTGATGTGCTCCAGACGTTTTTGTGTTTCCACAGTTTGGGCTTCAAGTTGCTCGATGATACGGTTGACATCACTATCAGTATCTGTGAGGTTTTCTGCTTCCTTGACAATAATTTCATTCAAACCGAGGCGGCGAGCAATCTCAAAGGCATTAGAACGACCAGGAACCCCCTGCATAAAACGATAGGTAGGACTTAAAGTCGCTGTGTCAAACTCCATGCTGGCATTTTCCACATGTTGCGTCTCAATCCCATAGGCCTTAAGCTCAGGATAGTGAGTGGTAGCCATGGTCTTAATCTGACTTAAACGGAGGTGCTCTAAGATTGCCATGGCCAGACTAGCCCCTTCCTGAGGGTCGGTACCAGCCCCAAGCTCATCGACCAAGACCAGACTGTTACTGTCGGCAGCATTCAGAATCTCAACAATGTGGGTCATGTGACTAGAGAATGTTGACAAACTCTGTTCGATAGACTGTTCATCTCCGATATCCGCAAAAATCTCTTGGAAAATGGCTACACGGCTGCCCTTATCAGCCAAAATTGGAAGACCAGATTGAGCCATTAGTTGTGCTAGTCCTAGCGTTTTAAGCATGACCGTTTTACCACCAGTATTGGGACCTGTGATGACAATGGCCGTGAGGTCCTCATCAAAGCGCAAATCGTTGGCTACTGGATTGACCAAGAGAGGGTGACGAACGTTAAGTAGTTGTAGTGTTTGATTGTCACTAATCTTTGGAATAACCGCTTTTTTATCATGGAGATAGAGGTATTTTCCTCGAATGAAGTCCATGTGGCCCAAAATCCAAGCGTTGTTAGCGATAGCAGCAGCTTGTGGGCGCAGTTGATTAGACAATTCATGCAGGATACGGGCCATCTCGTGGCGTTCGTCTGCACGTAATTGTGTAATTTCTTCGTTGAGCTGGATAACGGCACGTGGCTCGATATATACTGTGTTTCCAGAGCTTGAGATGTCATGCACAACCCCAGCAATACGGTTACGGTAGGTATTTTTGACAGGAAGCACCGAACGACCGTTACGACTAGCAATCAAACTTTCAGCCAACATGTGGCCAGATTTCTTGAGAATGTCTTGCAAGGTCTGGCGAATGGCATCATCACAAGATTTAAGTTGACGACGAATATTTTGCAACTCTGGGCTAGCAAAATGCTCAATAAAACCACCGTCATTGATGCTCTGAAGACTGCCTTGTAGACTTGGGAAGGCTTCAATCTTTTCGAAAAGACGTTTAAGGGCGATGAGCTCTACATTTTCAAGGTCAGCGTAAAAGCGACCAAGGTCAGCAGAAGCTTGCAGCACCTTCTTGATAGCAATGAGCTCCTGGATGTTGAGGTCAGCATCTAGTTCCAAGCGACGCAAGGGCTCAGAAATATCTCGCAAGCTACCAATGGCAAAGCCATGGTGCTCTACGAAAATCTCTGCCATTTCTTGGATTTCTGTAAATTGATTTTGAATTCTTTCTGGATTGGTCATAGGTACCAAGTCACGCAACTCCGCCTGAGCCTGTTCAGTCTGCAGGTATTCTGTGAACTGGTCCTTGACCTTGTTAAATTCTAATTGGTCTAAAATCTTTGTGTTCATAGCTCCTATTATAACACATTTGACTATAGGGGGGGGTGGAGGTGGGAAATGCTTGAGATAGTTTTATAAGCGGGCTTTTGTCATCAGATGTTGACTGGCTATTTTTACAGTTTATCTCTGAACAATTTTCCTTGAAGTTTTTTATTTTTGAACGACTATTTTACAAAAGAGTCTCCCTAAAATAAGAGATTTTCAATTAAAACCAATGCTCCCATCTATGCTATAATAAACCTATGACTAATCAGAAAAAATTACTCCTAATCGACGGTTCATCCGTTGCCTTTCGTGCCTTTTTCGCACTTTATAATCAAATTGACCGTTTTCGTAACAATAACGGACTTCATACCAATGCTATCTACGGTTTCCACCTCATGTTGGACAACCTGCTTGAGCGTATCCAACCGACCCATGTTTTGGTAGCCTTTGATGCTGGTAAAACAACTTTCCGTACAGAGATGTTTGCGGACTATAAGGCTGGTCGTGCCAAGACTCCAGAGGAATTCCGTGAGCAGTTCCCTTATATCCGTGAGATGTTGGCTGCACGTGGCATCGCCTATTATGACTTGGCTCAGTACGAAGCAGATGACATTATCGGTACCTTAGCTAAGATGGCTGAAAATACCAGTGAGGACTACCAAATCACAGTTGTTTCTGGGGATAAAGATTTGATTCAGCTGACTGACGAAAATACAGTCGTTGAGATTTCGAAGAAAGGTGTAGCCGAGTTTGAGGCCTTCACACCTGACTACCTCATGAAAAAGATGGGAATTACTCCGGCGCAATTCATTGACCTTAAAGCCCTTATGGGAGATAAATCTGATAATATTCCAGGGGTTACTAAGATTGGTGAAAAGACTGGTCTCAAGCTCCTCTTGGAACACGGTTCCCTTGAAGGTATCTATAACCACATCGACGAGATGAAGAAGTCCAAAATGAAGGAAAATCTCATCAATGACAAGGAACAAGCCTTCCTTTCTAAGACCCTGGCGACTATTGATACCCAGTCACCTATTGAAATTGGTCTCGATGACACGGCCTTTACGGGACCTGACCTTGAAAAATTGACAGCCTTTTATGATGAGATGGGCTTTGTTCAGTTTAAAAATGCCCTTGGTGGCGAGGCTGTGCCACAAGATTTTGATGTGGCCTATACTGAGCCAAGCCAAGTGACAGAAGATCACTTCAGCCCTGATGATTTCTTTTATTTTGAAATCCTTGGTGACAATTATCACACTGAGCCTATCATCGGTTTTGCATGGGGTAACGACAAGCAGATTTATGCGTCTACAGATACTGACCTACTCAAATCAGAAGCCTTCCAGGCAGCTCTTTCTAAAGCTGTTAATATCTACGATTTCAAGCGTAGTAAGGTGCTCTTGAGCCATCTAGGTATTGACTTGCCTACGGCTAATTTTGATGCCCGTCTGGCCAAGTACCTCCTCTCAACCGTTGAGGACAATGAATTGTCAACCATTGCCCGTCTCTATACAGACTTGCCGCTTGAAACAGATGAAGTGGTCTATGGTAAAGGGGCTAAACGTGCTGTTCCTGAAAAAGAGGTCTTGCTCAGCCACCTAGCTAAAAAAGTCAAGGTCCTTCAGGTAGCTAAACCTGTCATGCTTGAAAAATTGGCTGAACACGGCCAATCAGAGCTCCTCTTTGATATGGAGTTACCACTGGCAAATGTGCTAGCTAAGATGGAAATCGCTGGTATTAAGGTTAAGGGACAAACCCTTAACGAGATGGCAGTGGAAAACCAAGTAGTCATCGATAAATTGACCCAAGAAATCTATGAAATGGCGGGCGAAGAGTTTAATATCAACTCGCCAAAACAGTTGGGTGTCATCCTCTTCGAAAAGATGGGACTACCTTTGGAATACACTAAGAAAACTAAGACTGGTTACTCGACAGCTGTTGATGTCCTTGAACGTTTGGCACCAATTGCTCCAATCGTAGCCAAGATTTTGGAGTACCGCCAAATCACCAAGCTTCAGTCTACCTATGTCTTGGGGCTTCAGGACTATATTCTTGAGGATGGCAAGATCCATACCCGTTACGTTCAAGATTTAACACAGACAGGTCGCCTCTCATCAGTGGATCCAAACTTGCAAAATATCCCCGTTCGCTTGGAGCAAGGCCGTCTCATCCGTAAGGCCTTTGTCCCATCGACTGAGGACGCAGTGCTTTTAAGCTCAGATTATTCACAGATTGAGTTGCGCGTGCTTGCCCACATTTCGGGAGATGAGCATTTGATTGCTGCCTTTAAAGAGGGGGCAGATATCCATACCTCTACAGCCATGCGTGTCTTTGGTATTGAAAAGCCAGAGGATGTCACACCTAACGACCGTCGTAACGCCAAGGCTGTTAACTTCGGTATCGTTTATGGCATTTCTGACTTCGGCCTTTCTAACAACCTTGGCATTAGCCGTAAGAAGGCCAAGGAGTATATCGACACCTACTTTGAGCGCTATCCAGGCATTAAGGCCTATATGGATAATGTGGTTCGTGAGGCCAAGGATAAAGGATATGTAGAAACTCTCTTCCATCGCCGTCGTGAGTTGCCAGATATCAATTCTCGTAACTTTAATGTTCGCAACTTCGCAGAGCGTACAGCCATCAACTCGCCTATTCAGGGAAGTGCTGCTGATGTCCTCAAGATTGCTATGATTAACTTAGACAAGGCTTTGGTAGAAGGTGGCTATAAAACTAAGATGCTCCTCCAAGTGCACGATGAAATCGTCCTTGAGGTGCCAAACGATGAACTTGTAGCGATGAAAGCCTTGGTTAAAGAAACCATGGAAGCTGCAGTCGAACTCGCTGTCCCACTCATTGCAGATGAGAATGACGGCCGTACATGGTATGAGGCAAAGTAAAACATGAAAGAAAATTTTCCATTTACCTATTTTCTCTTGCGTTACATGCTAGGATTTCTGGCTGTTATCCTAGGTATTGTAGCAGTATTGGTGATTATCACCTACTTTATGACCAAGTAGAAATAGACAGATGAAAGCTGGACTGAGGTTCGGCTTTTTTTGATGCAGATATTTGTAATTGTAAAAATAATCACTAATCAATATCTAGACATTTTAATCAAAACTCTAATTTAATTGAGGATGGAATTGTTGGATTATAGTGAAAGCTATGATTATATAAGTGTTCTTGATAAATAAATATAAATTAATTTTTCAAAAAATACTTGACTTATCAACCATACAATTGTTAACATAATGTCAGAGAGATTTAAATGATTTAATATTTATATTAGGTCGTTTCTTATGAAAGGATAGTTATGAAAAAGAAGTTAACAGGATTTGCGCTCTTATCAAGTTTGTTCTTGTTGACAGCTTGTAACGCAACAAATACGGACGTTCCAGGTTCAGGCGACAGTACTTCTAAGTCTGAGCAAGTGAGTAGTGATTCATCTGAGACTGGGGAAGTGAGCTACGATGAACTCTACGCTTCGGTCTTGGACCTCTATCGTCCCATTGCTTTGAACGGCGATACATCAGCTGTTCCAGGTGATCTTTCGTCTGACGAAGCTTATGCGACTAGCACTATTTTTGATGCTAAAAGAGCAGGAGAAAACGTGCAATATAGCTATGTAGACATCAACGATGATGGTTCAGCTGAGCTTTTGATTGGTACCCCTGACAGTGTTCACGCGCTATATTATCTTGATAATGATGATAAGCCTGTATTTGCAAAAAGTGCTGGAACCTTTGCCAAGGGTGGTTACTTGAGTACCATGAAATTTTATAAAGATGGTACGATTTACTGCCAACAATTCCAGCGTATGAGACCTGAGGCCAAGGCTGAGACCTATGAAATCAAGGATGGCGCCTTTAACCAACTTCAATCGGTTGATTTCAGTATGTCTGAGACAACAGACGGTGCAAGTAAGGTTGGTCTCGGTGACGCTCAGACTCTTGATTTGTCTGTCGAGGATTGGTATGACTTTGACGACTCAAGTAGTGACGAGACAGAAGCAAGCAGTAGCGACAGCAAATCAAATAAAGAGACTGGTATGGACATCAATGCTATTCAGAATGGTGATTTCTCAAGTATCGCTGGAACTTGGAAGAATGGCAAAGGCTATACGATGACCTTTGATAAAAATGGGTTAGTGAGTGATACTGAGAAAGTAGCAATTGAATATGGTAAAATTGCTGATGGCTTTTTTAAAGCAGGACTTGTGCCAAAAGAAGTTGGTCCTGGTGGTGGAATGATTGCATTCTTACCCAAAGGAGTAGCCTTGACCGGTTCTGTAACATCATCACCAAATGAGAAAGCTGATGATCAGTCAGATAAAAGTAAGGACCGCATCTGGAGTGGTCAGTCAATTTATGGAACCACTGACGACAGTTACTTCTTCTATAAAGTCGATTAATAATTTTCAAGCCGAAACTTAAACGTTTCGGCTTTTTTGTCCTCCATAGTGACATTTATGTCACTATTTTTTATTGGCCATCTTACCTATAATAGAGGCATAACTGAGAACAGCGACAGGAGTTCTTACTAAAAAGGAGTGTCGTATTATGATTGAATTTTTGATGTCAAAAAATGTGACTTATTTGGAATTGTTTTATATCTTTCTGGGAGTAGTTCTTTCAAAGGTATACCTTGCTTTGCGTGGCCGGAAGCACAATAAACTTGATGCATAAGAAAAAGGGTAGCACTCAATGCTATCCTTTTTTGCTGTCTTTATAAGTTTTAATCATTTTCTTCTGTGGTGTGGCCATTGGGAACTGGTCGAAGTCCTCAGCCGCTACCCAGCATAGCTCCTTATCGGTAGTGACTTTATCGTCATTAACGCTACCTTCCACCATCTCGATGGTCCATTTTTGATGGCTGAAGGTATGCTTTACGGGTGCAAAATTATTGCTAGACCACTCTGGTTTGAGGGAATAATCTTTCTCAAAAATAGCTTTTTGAGAGACTGTCTCGAGAATACTATCATCCTTTTCAAAAAGGCTGAGTTGTTGGCTAATAAAGTCTGTTTCCATGATAGGGAAGGACCAGAAACCACCTAGCAGACGTCCCTCGATATTTTTTTCGAGCAGAAATTCACCCTTTGCATTTCTGATAATAAAAGCCTGAATTTGCATAGGTTTAGGCTTTTTCTTTGGCAATTTGATGGGGTATTTGTCATAAGTTCCATTGAGATAGGCTGCACAGAAAAAGCGAATAGGGCTTTCGTTGGGTCTTGGATTTTTAGCTGACTCGATATCAGTCCCAAGGTCCATAAGCGCCTGGTTAAAGTCACCTGGACGGTCAGGGTCAATCAAAATGTCCATAATCGCTTGGAAAATCTTACGATTTTTGGCGTCTCCGATATCGTAGTTAACCTCAAAGAGACGAGCCATAACCCGCATAACATTACCATCAACAGCAGGTTCTGGGAGCCCAAAAGCAATGCTAGAAATAGCACCAGCAGTATAGGGTCCGATGCCCTTGAGTTTGGCAATGTTTTCATATGTATCTGGAAACTGACCATCAAAGTCATCCATGATTTGTTGCGCAGCCTTTTGCATGTTTCGGACACGTGAATAGTAGCCTAGTCCCTCCCAAGCTTTGAGAAGCTTCTCTTCTGGGGCTTCGGCCAAATCCTTAACTGTTGGGAACCAGTCTAAAAAGCGCTCGTAATAGGGAATAACAGTCTGAACCTGGGTTTGTTGTAGCATGATTTCACTGACCCAGATATAGTATGGATTTCTAGTCCTACGCCAGGGGAGGTCTCGTTTCTCTCGATCGTACCAGTCCAGGAGGGTGCGACGAAAAGACGCGATTTTCTCAGCGTCCCACATGACAATGCCGTATTCTTTTAAATCTAACATGTCTCTATTGTAGCAAAGAAATCTTTTTTCAAAAAATTATGCGTTTTTCTGTTAAAAAGATTGACAAAAGTAAGCGTTTACATTATACTAAAAGTGTAAAGAAGATAAGGATTCATCAAGGAGGTAAGAGCCATGGTGAGAGTAAATATTTCAAGGTACAAAAACGGAGACTAAGATCTCTAAACAAAACAGTAGGCAAAACAAATAACTTTACCAATCATCTCTGAGGAGCGTGACCGCATGACAGTAGGGCGGTACAAGAACGGAGATTAATTCAGTCGCATAAAATAGCTACAAGGGAGTGATACCACCAGAAGTCGAAAACCAAACTCAAATCTGTTAACTTAAGAAAAGTGAGGTAAAGCTCATGAGAAATGTTAGTAGGTATAAAAATGGAGACACATAGGTTGTTGCGTAAAATAGCCTAAGGAGTGATACCCATGCCACACGAAACGTAAATCCTATATTCTTAAGATGAACGAGGTGAGTTCATGAAAAATATGAGTAGGTATAAAAACGGCGATTAATAATGTTGCATAAAATAGCTACAAGGGAGTGATACCACCAGAAATCGAAAGCTAAACTCAAGATTAACGTCAAAAAGTGAGGTAAAGCTCATGAGAAATGTTAGTAGGTATAAAAATGGAGACACTTAAGCTGTTGCGTAAAATAGCTTAAGGAGTGATACCCATGCCAAATGAGTAATCTATCGACAAAAGTTAAATGCTTAAATCTTGTAACAAAGTACCGAGGTGACGCTTATGTTGATGTTTGATGTAAGTCGTTATAAGAACGGCGACAAGTAAACCTCATTGAGTGGTCAATGGGGAGATAGGTCTCAAATCATATGAATCAGAGGTGATTACTATGATGATGAATTTAGGACGTTATAAAAATGGAGACACTTCAAGTTATTGCATAAAATAGCTTAGGGAGTGATACCGATGTAATAGAAATTTTACAATGCTTGAAAGTTGTTTGTAAGTTGATGGAGGTAATCTATGATTGCTAGGTATAAAAATGGAGACACACAATGACTCCTCCTTATGAAAATATTTTTTACAAAATTCCAAAAGGATGTTCTAATGACAATTGAAGAATCTTAAAAGCTCATTCTAGCGTGTAAGAATGAGCTTTTTGATATGTTGAATATTAGTGGATTTTAGTGAGAGACTCTTAGTCCTTTTTGTTCAACCGAACCTTCCGTAGGAGAGCAAGCCTTTTTTGTTCTTTTACTAGAGTCATAAAGATTTGGTATTGATTTTTAAGATGCGGTAGGAAACTCTTAGGAATTTTACTATCGAAGTTTAGGTTGTTCAGAAATATGGGGGCACTACTGTCTCTATAGATTTGTCCTTGGAAGAAGTAGTTGTCGGTCACGATATCAACTGAGATACGTGATGAGCGCCATCGACGTTTGCGCATGTATTTGGGTTTCCAACGAATCTTAAGTTGCTGGTCCTTGATATACCACCCCATGATGTCTATTTTGGCGGTCTATTTCGTTTTGTCATCAAAGTAGGTTACTGGTACGCTTAAAACCTGCTGGCTTCTTGGTGAGGTTAAGAAGGGGTGAAAATCAGGAATGAAGTCGTAGTCCTTGCTAGACACTTCCGATAGACCGTCTTCTTCTCGTATTTTGCCACGGCTGACGTACTTGAAGAAGTCAAAACTCTTACCTTGTCTTTCTAGTCGTTCAGCATCTAATTGATATCTTGTCACCTGATCACCGGTATTTTTAGTCGTCTTGAAGTAACGCATGATTTCTGCATCCTTGTAGTAAAGAGCAACGAGATTTTTTAGACGTTGACTAGGGTTCAGAGAGTGTAACTTGTCTGGAAAGGACAAGATTTGTATGTTTTGGACAGCGGCTAAAGGAACAGCAGCGATACCAGATAAGAGCTTGTCTAGTTCAAAGAGGGAGACGGTATCAAAATGACTGGTATGACCAAGCTGATGTGTTATGTCAACAACAAAGAGGTTATTGTCCTGTTTGAAAGTGATAATGTAGACGTCACTCGGACCTAAGTTTTTTAAATCATATTCTAGGGAAGTAATAGGAATATTATAGTAGTGGTTAAAGGTTGGAAGCCCTAGTTTTTCTCCTAATTTCTTTTTATGATAAAGCATTCTCTTATTTTAGCATGAAGTTTGGCCGGAGAAAAGACGACTCATAAGGCTTAATTTTTCTCTTAGCGATTCAAATTTCTATCTATTCACTTTTCCCTTGCATTATCCTTCAAACTTTGGTAGAATTATATCTTGTGAGTGCACCTCACTTACTCGTGGCGAAAGACCATGAGTCATTAGACCAAAAGAGGAGGAAAATATCAATGGCTAAATACGAAATTCTTTATATCATTCGTCCAAACATTGAAGAAGAAGCTAAAAACGCTTTGGTAGCACGTTTCGATTCTATCTTGACTGACAACGGTGCAACTGTTGTTGAATCAAAAGATTGGGAAAAACGTCGTCTTGCATACGAAATCCAAGATTTCCGTGAAGGACTTTACCACGTTGTTAACGTTGAAGCAAACGACGATGCAGCTCTTAACGAGTTCGACCGTCTTTCAAAAATCAACGGTGACATTCTTCGTCACATGATCGTTAAACTTGACGCGTAAGAAGGTAAATTATGATTAATAATGTCGTACTCGTTGGTCGCATGACCCGTGATGCGGAACTTCGTTATACACCAAGTAACGTTGCTGTTGCAACATTCAGCCTTGCGGTTAACCGTAACTTCAAGGGTGCTAATGGTGAACGTGAAACAGACTTTATTAACTGTGTTATCTGGCGCCAGCAAGCTGAAAATTTGGCTAACTGGGCTAAGAAAGGCGCATTGATTGGAATTACAGGTCGTATTCAGACTCGTAACTATGAAAATCAACAAGGTCAACGTGTTTACGTAACTGAAGTTGTCGCTGATAATTTCCAAATGTTGGAAAGCCGTGCGGCACGTGAAGGTCACAGTGGTGGTTCTTACAACGCTGGAGGATTTGATAATTCAAATTCATTCGGTGGTGGAGCTTCAACTGGTGGTTCATTTGGTGGATCACAACCTGCGCAATCTACACCAAACTTCGGTCGTGATGAGAGTCCATTTGGTAATTCAAATCCAATGGATATTTCAGATGACGATCTCCCATTCTAAGAATGGACAAAACGAATTAAATATATAAAGGAGAAATAAACATGGCTCAACAACGTCGTGGCGGATTCAAACGCCGTAAAAAAGTTGATTACATCGCAGCTAACAAAATCGAATATGTTGATTACAAAGATACTGAGCTTCTTAGCCGTTTCGTTTCAGAACGTGGTAAAATTCTTCCACGTCGTGTAACAGGAACTTCAGCTAAAAACCAACGTAAAGTAACAACAGCGATTAAACGCGCTCGCGTTATGGCACTTATGCCTTACGTAAACGAAGACTAAAAATAATACCCTCGACAGAGGGTGTTTTTTTCTGCCTAGATTTTGTGGGCTTTTTTCTTTTTAGGCTTGTGTGCTGAGTTTTATTTTATACTTTAGGGAAAAAGAACAACCAACTGGCCTTCTCATTCGTCTTGAGGAGCTAGTTGGTTGTTTTGTGGTATATAGAGTGTGTTTTCTAAGAAATCATCAAATTTTTGGTCGTTAACGAGGATATCGACATTGTCTTTGAAGACCTTGAAGCGGTTGGATAACCAGTGTGTTTTGATGTCTGCCCAATTGTTGAAGCGATTCCACCTGTAAGGAAGTGTAGGGTCCTGTTTTTCAAAGACATAGATACTGCTGTTTTTTTCGTAAGCTATAGCCGTGTGGAAATTGCTGACATCACCAGGGCTATTTTGAAAGACTGAGAGGAGTTTAACCTTTTCTGGAAACTTGAGTCCAGCTTTTTTCCAAGCTTTAAGGAGGTCATCCGTAGACTGATAGCTGATATTATCCCCAAAGAGGAGACTATAGAGAGCTTGATCTTTGGCAGTTAGATCTTTGTGGCGTGACTTAAGATCTATAAATTCATTTTGAAGGGGGAGGTCTAATTTGGTGAGGTCCTCTGAACTTGTGATAAGATCATGAAGAAGGAGGAACGATGTTCGTCGGCAGTTTAAGTCATCAGTAAAATGTGATTTGTTATCTTCGAAAGTTTTTTCATTAAGGAAGGTGACGAATTGATTTTGATCCTTGCCGATTTTACTTTGAGTCCATTTTTTGACAACAGGTTGGAGGTTTGTATTTTCCTGATTGTAACGACTAATATAAGGGGCTAGATTGTCCCAGTCTTTTGTCGGAATGCCCTTGCTTTTTAAGGCTTTTGCTAGCTGTTTTTCCTGAGTAGAAGTCGTCACATTGTTAAAACTATAGTAAGCTTGATAGTTTTTCTGAGTATTCTTGTGGCCACAAGCCATAAGTAGTAGGCAGCAAGCAATGATTAGTAGAGGGAATTTGATACGCATCTATTGGAATTCTTTCTTTTGTCTATTAACTTTAACATTTTAGTATAGAATAGCCAACTGTGTCAAGATTTCTGACGTAAAAAAGCACCCATAAAGGTGCTTGAGGTTGAGAATGATTAAGATGCAGGTGCGTAAGTACTTTGAACGTTGTAGTGACGTTTGAAGAAGTATTTGGCAACACCAGCGATGACACCAATGATAAGGATCACAATTGGTGAAAGACCAGGGTTAAGGTAGCTTGGAAGAAGGGCTGTAAGACTAAAGAGAGCAAACCATGCAATAAAAGAGAGTGTGATGACGGTCATGCTGAACCACCATTTTGGACGTTCTTCTTTTGGTTTGTTATTGTGACGGTAGATGTAGTGATAAGGGGTATACATAGCAAGGCCTCCAATGAATGACACTGAAAGAAGGGTTGTGAGACCGTAGCTAGTTTGTGTACCTGAGAAACCAAAGATTGCGTTCATGATAGCAACGATGGCTAGAAGGAAGAGTGAGGTATCAAGCCACATCTTCCAAGGTGTTTTATCTGTTTCTGGCACTTCTTTGTTAGGCTTACCAGTTTCAGGTTTATGGTGTTTTTCAGGAGAGAAACTAGCAGCCCAAACAGTTGGAGCACCAAGGAGTCCACGTCCTGTAATTCCTTTTTTTTGATTTTCGATAAGTTCAGGAATGACATTGCCAAGAATGTCTTTGATTTCTTGGTCTGATTTACCATCTTTGATGAGTTGGTTAGTTGCGATGTGGATAAATTCTTGGTTTTTCTTGGTGAGTTTTTGGATGTCCATGAGATGACCTTTCGATAAATAGTATTATTTTTTTAGTTTTGTAGTTTAGGGAAAAGAAGAGGCTCTATGTTAGAACCATTTTTTCCTGATAAAGTAGATAACAACGCAGGATGACCCGAAGGCTGCCATGAAGAAGATGACCCAAAAGGCGTTATCTAAATCGTTTAGAGGCATAGAATTGTTTTTAAAGTTCATACCGTAGGCGGAGAAGATAACGGTTGGGATGTCCAGAGCCATAGTCATGAGAGCGAGTGTCTTCATGATAGTGTTCTGGTTGTTGCCGATGATAGAAGCAGAGGTTTCAGCCATGGCATTCAAGACATTTTCATAGATACCTGCCATCTCAATGGCCTGTTGGGTTTCGACCAGTGTATCTTCCAAGAGATCCTCGTCCTCGATATATTTCTTCAAGCTAGAGGCGTTACCTGTTAGCTTTTTGACAATTCGCTCATTCATCTTAAGTGAGGCTTTTAGATAGACAATGGATTTTTCCAATTCCATCATGTCAATCAAGTGCTCGTTTTTAGTCGCATTTTCCAACTGAGCTTCCAATTTATCGCTCTGACGGTCGATAGAACGTAGGGCGGTTAGGAAGAGTTGAGCATTGCGATAGAGAATCTGAAAGACAAAACGGGTCTTCATAAAGGTGTAGAAGTTACGTACACGGTGGTTGAGGAAGTTGTCCATGAGGCTGATGTCCTCGAGACAGGTTGTAACAACCACCTCATCGGTAACGATGATACCCAATGGAATAGTGACGTAGTAGCTTTTGTTATTACGCTCTTCTTGGGTTGGGACGTCGACCAGAATCAGGGTGTAGTCATCTTCGACATCGATACGTGATGTTTCTTCCACGTCCAGAGGGGCACGGAGGTCTTGAATATCAATGTTAAAACGTTCTGCGACCTTCATGGCTTCTTCTTGGGAAGGGTTCACCAAATGAATCCAAGCACCAGGCTCGAATGTTTCAATTTCTTTGAATTCTTTTCCGGTGGATAAGAACATTTGTTTCAATGGGAACCCCTCCTTTGTCATTAGGTAAGCGCTAGCGCCTTGATTACAAAAGGATTTTTACAATCGCTTTTAAGTCCAATAAACACTGCTCTTAGCTATTTTAGTGCTGTCAAATGAGGCTTGGGACGATGTTCCTTGCCTTTTTTAGACACTCCAATATTATACTACATTTGAAACATTTTTGGGCTGGATAAATTGAAATTTTGTTATAATATGAGAGAAAGTCGGGATGGATTTTCCCTCCGTCTGTAGAAAGGAGTGGCCGTAGCTTCTGGGTTAGGGTCTCTTAAAATATGCAAGATAAGTTAGTGATTCATGGAGCAAGAGCTCACAATTTAAAAAATATCGATGTGGAGATTCCACGTGATAAACTGGTAGTGGTTACGGGTTTGTCAGGTTCTGGGAAGTCTTCCTTGGCCTTTGATACCATCTATGCAGAGGGGCAACGTCGTTATGTTGAAAGTCTCTCGGCTTATGCCCGTCAGTTTTTGGGTAATATGGAGAAACCTGATGTGGACTCGATTGATGGTTTGAGTCCTGCCATCTCCATTGATCAGAAAACAACAAGCAAAAACCCTCGTTCGACGGTCGGGACGGCAACGGAGATTAATGACTATCTTCGTCTCCTTTATGCGCGTGTGGGTGTCCCCTATTGTCCTAATGGTCATGGAGCCATTCAGTCGTCCTCTGTGGAACAGATTGTTGACGAGGTTCTAGCCCTTCCAGAGCGTACACGTATGCAAATTTTGGCACCAATTGTTCGTCGTAGGAAAGGGCAACACAAGGCTGTTTTTGAGCGTGTACAGAAAGACGGTTATGTTCGTGTTCGTGTAGATGGTGAGATTTACGATGTCACAGAAGTGCCAGAGTTGTCCAAGTCTAAGATGCATAATATCGAAGTGGTTGTAGACCGCTTGGTAAATAAGGAGGGTATCCGTAGTCGTCTCTTTGATTCGGTGGAGGCGGCCCTTCGTTTAGCAGATGGTTACTTGATTGTGGATACTATGGATGATAATGAGTTGCTTTACTCAGAGCATTATTCTTGTCCGGTTTGTGGCTTCACAGTGCCAGAGTTGGAGCCCCGTCTCTTTTCATTCAATGCACCGTTTGGCTCTTGTCCGACCTGTGATGGTTTGGGTAATAAACTGGAAGTTGATATGGATTTGGTTATCCCTGATGCTAGTAAAACCTTGCGTGAGGGTGCTCTGGCGCCTTGGAATCCTATATCATCCAACTATTATCCAGCTATGCTTGAGCAGGCCATGGAGCAGTTCGGCGTGGATATGGATACACCATTTGAAAATCTGAAAAAAGAAGAACAGGATTTGATCCTCTATGGATCTGAGGACCGCGAATTCCACTTCCATTATGTTAATGATTTTGGTGGGGTGCGTGATATTGACATTCCTTTTGAAGGGGTTGTGACTAATATTAATCGTCGCTACCACGAGACCAATAGTGATTTCACTCGCAATGTCATGCGAGGTTATATGAATGAGTTGTCATGTCCAACTTGTCATGGCTATCGTCTTAATGAAGCAGCTCTCTCGGTTCGTGTTGGTGGTGAGAATGGCCTAAATATTGGTCAAATCTCTGATTTGTCTATTTCAGATCATCTTCAGGAAATTGATAGCCTGGAATTAGGTGAAAATGAAGGAGTGATCGCTCGTCCAATTGTTAAGGAAATCAAGGATCGCTTGACTTTCCTTAATAATGTAGGTCTTAATTATTTGACCCTCTCTCGTATGGCCGGAACCCTTTCTGGGGGTGAGAGTCAGCGTATCCGTTTGGCGACACAGATTGGCTCTAACCTTTCTGGAGTCCTATATGTTTTGGATGAGCCTTCTATTGGGCTTCATCAGCGTGACAATGATCGCTTGATATCAAGTCTTAAAAAGATGCGTGACTTGGGCAATACCCTGATTGTGGTGGAGCATGATGAAGATACTATGCGTGAGGCTGACTGGCTTATTGATGTGGGACCTGGTGCTGGTGCTTTTGGTGGTCAAATCATGGCCTTAGGAACCCCAGAGGAAGTTGCTAAGAACAAGAATTCAATCACCGGGCAATATCTGTCAGGTGCAAAATCAATTCCTGTTCCTCAGGAACGTCGTGTAGGTAATGGTCGTTTTATCGAGGTTAAAGGTGCTAGTGAAAATAACCTTAAGAATGTATCTGTCAAGTTTCCACTTGGAAAGTTGATTGCAGTCACTGGTGTTTCTGGTTCGGGAAAATCGACTTTGGTTAACGGAATTCTCAAGAAAAAGATTGCCCAAGAGCTTAATCGAAATAGTGAGAAACCTGGTAAACACAAATCAGTGACAGGAATCGAGTATATCGAGCGTTTGATTGATATTGACCAAAGTCCAATTGGGCGTACACCTCGTTCTAATCCAGCGACTTATACGGGCGTCTTTGACGATATTCGTGATCTGTTTGCCCAAACCAATGAGGCCAAGATTCGCGGTTACAAGAAGGGACGTTTCTCTTTCAATGTCAAGGGCGGCCGTTGTGAAGCCTGCTCTGGTGATGGTATTATCAAGATTGAGATGCATTTCTTGCCTGACGTCTATGTCCCTTGTGAGGTTTGCCATGGCACACGCTATAATTCTGAGACCTTAGAAGTTCGTTATAAGGGGAAAAATATTGCTGAAATTCTGGATATGACAGTTGATGACGCAGTTGACTTCTTTGCGGCTATCCCTAAGATTGCTCGTAAGGTGCAGACAATCAAGGACGTGGGGCTCGGGTATGTGACTCTGGGACAACCAGCAACAACCTTATCAGGTGGTGAGGCTCAACGTATGAAACTGGCTAGTGAGTTGCACAAACGCTCTACTGGGAAGTCCTTCTACATTCTGGATGAACCGACGACGGGTCTCCATACGGATGACATTGCTCGTCTTTTGAAGGTGCTTCAGCGTTTTGCGGATGATGGCAACACTGTTCTCGTGATTGAGCACAATCTGGATGTTATCAAGACCGCAGACCATATCATCGATTTGGGTCCTGAAGGCGGTGTCGGTGGAGGTACTATCGTTGCTACAGGGACTCCAGAAGAGGTAGCAGCCGTTCCGGAAAGCTACACAGGACAATATTTGAAAGAAAAATTGACATAAAGGAAAAAGGGCTCACTGAACTGCACCCCAAAAGTTAGACAGAAAAAATCTAACTTTTGGGGTGTTTTTATTATGAAATTGACTTATGAAG
>NZ_JACLQS010000022.1:0-23625 GCF_016648815.1 Streptococcus sp. 9.1
TGGATCATAGCCACCATGCCCAGCATCGAGATAGACAACCTTATTTAAAACATCGTAATTTCCTCTTGATGCCGAACTGATTTTCTTAGGGGCTACCACATCAGCTGAAGTTGCCCCAAAGCCAATATTCTTACCTGAAGCATCAACAATATAGCCATGAACGATGTACTTGCCTGAATTCCACTTGTGTTGGCTTGCTGAAATAGTTACTTTATAAGAACCATCATCCTGTTTTGTCGCATTATGCCAAACAAGATCATCCTGACCATTTTGTTCAGACCAGACTGGGATTACCACACCTGAAATACCACTTGGATTTGTCAGATTGGTGATAAAAACATCAAAGGTTCCACGATTTTTATCGTTGTTTGTGATGGCCAAAGTTCCTTGAGTCTTAGTGATATCAAGTGTCACTTGTTTGCCACCTAGGCCAATGTATTTACCATCATTGTCAACCAAATAGACATGAGAATTATAAAGACCGCTATCACCCTTATGGTTGCTTGAACGAACGGTCACCTTATAGTCTCCATTAGCTTGCTTAGCTGCCTTGTACCAAATGATATCATCTTGACCGTTCTTTTCTGACCAGGTTGGAACCAAGACTTCTTTGAAGCCACGTGGCGCAACCAAATTTGAAATGACAAAATCATAGCTACCCGTAGCATTGTTGAGACCAGTGATGGCAAGGTCGGCTTTGGAATCTTGGCTCTCTACTCCTTCATTTTCAAGGACAGAGTTTGTAATATTGCTCACCGCATCCCACTCATAAAGTTTATAGGCTTCAATCAAAGAGATAAGTTTTCCAGCGTAACTTGGATCTGTCGCATATCCTGCATTCTTAAGTTCCTGAGCCGCAATGCGATAATCTGTTTCATTCACAACTTTTCGGTAATTGTTTTTTCGCCACTCGGTACTCGTGAAAAATTTTGCATGGTCTACTACGCTATCATTCCATGAGGCATATTTCCGAAAAGCTGCATTGACCGTGATATAGTCACCATTAACATATTCCTGGGTAGGCACAGTCACGATTTCTCCATTCCAGTCCTCTGAATCTTTAATGCCAAAAAGATTATTGTTGGGAGCCTTAGCAAGTTCAGAGCTTCCCCAACCACTTTCTAGGATAGCTTGAGCTGCCGTAATAGAGGGAAGGACTCCTTCCTTGGCTCCATCCATAGCTCCTTGCTTAATGGCACTAAGAAAATGACTTTGATTTTGATCAATTTCGCTAAGATTATCTGCCTCTTGATAAGAGCTTGTGGTCACAGAACTATTGGTTAAGACAGCTATTTTTGAAGAATCTGCCAGACTTGATTGCTTCTCCTCTAATACCTTTTCACTTTGTAGATTCATTTGACTCGTTGAATTATCGTGTACTCCTACTTCAGAATAACTCGCCTCGTGATTCTCTGTACTTTCTTTCAAAGTTGAAGATGTGTCAGTTGGTGATAACATTTCATCTGCTTTCGCCGAGTGACCAGACATTCCTAAAAATAAGATTGTCAGCATAACACCGCACAGTCCATAAGCTTTGCTTTTCTTAAATCCAAAATGAAATCCTAATTGCATCTTAATTTCCTTTTCTACTTACAATTTCTGATAATTCATTTTAAGACGATGAAACTATCAGCATCATAAAGTCTTAAAAAAACCATCACCAATTTATTCGCAAAAAAGCTAGAAACTTATCAAAAGTTCCTAGCTTTTTTAGTAGTATTGAAATATTAATCGACATCAACGAAACCAAAACGTGATAGAGGATACAATCTGAAAGAGATAACACCTTTAATTTGGTCTTTTTCAATGAGACCAAACTTACGACTATCATCTGTATTACGACGATTATCGTTCAGTACAAGGTACTGCCCCTTTTCAATCTTAGTTTGTTTATTATCTGTCAATGTTGCAATGGAAAAATCATCAGTGAAGAAGTTTCCAGGTGAAACTGTCGCCAAATAAGCTGATTTATCCTTGCTAATATAGGCTTCGTCAACTGACTTATCATTGACATAAAGGAAATCATCCATAGCTGTCACGCTCTTGCCTTCATCAGCAATAACACGTCCAATATATTCCTTGCCATTAACTGTATAAAGAATAAAATCTTTTTTCTGAGGCTCAACATTTTTATTGAAAGTAACATAGTCACCAGCATGAATATAGTCATTAGCCTGACCTTCAGTCACACGGTGTGTTGAGAAGACAAAAGCTCTCAACAACAAAATCACTACAATGGCAAGAACTGCTATGATAATATTTCGAATTAAATCTCTCTTAACCATACTCACTCCTTATGGGTTCTAATAAAATCATAACATAAATAGAGAAATAAAAAAAGAGGGAGTGAGCAAGCTCAATGTATCTCTCCCTCTATTAGAACCAATAATTAAAACGTTTCACAGCTTAATAGTCCTCAAGAAATGTTTGCATATTGACATCATCTGGAACTAAAGCAAGGTATTTTTCAGCCGTTGCACGCGCCTGATCCCTGTAACCAAATTCACGCAAAATATATGCATAATCATGGAGGAATTCAGGATTTTCAGATAAATCTTTAGCCAAATCTTGATAGATTTGAAAAGCTTCTTCTTCATCATCAAGTGCTTGGTAGGCCTTGGCAATGTTCCAACGAGCCAAAACAGAATCAACTTCATAATCGGCTAAAGCCACTAGATCCTCGTAACGTTCTTCTTCCAAATAGAGCGTACTTAAACGTAAGATAATCTCATCTTGGTCCTCAGCCAATGGCAAGGCTTGCTTCAAATAAGATTCAGCAGATTGAGTGTCATGCAACTCGTAGGATAACTGTGACGCTAGCAAAAGTAATTGAACATCAAAGGCATTTTTAGAAATCCCTTGTTGTGCCATTCGTAAAGCTTCTTCGGTCTTATGTTCTGCATGTAACGACAAGGCGTAAATATACTCATAACCTTCGAAGTCAGCAGACATGGTTTCTATCTGCTTAAAGTAAAAATTAGCTTTTTGATACTCTTCTTGATCATAGAGCAAAGTGGCTAACTCAAAAGCAACGGTATCATCGTACTCAATTTCAATAGCTTTTTCCAAAAATTCACGAGCAGCTTCAAACTTTCCAAGACTGGCATAAGCCTTACCAATGCGTTCATAAGTAGAAACGCCAGTCATCGCAAGAAGGTCACGATTATCTAATTTAGCATAGTAATGAATTGCTTGTTCAAAATTTCCAAGTTCAAACTCCATCTCAGCCAAACCAAAAATAATCAATGAGTCATCTGATAATTGACTTGCCTCCAACAACTTATCACGTGCCACATCAGTTAAGCCCTCCATTTGGTAGAGGTCAGCCTTTACAATTAAAGCAGACAAATAGTCGTCAGAGTCTTCAGGTATGGCATCCAAATAGAGAAAAGCCTCTTCAATATCACCATCTTCGGCAGCAATTTGTGCTAGATTGACATTAACCTCTGGAAAATCAAAGCGAACTTTTTCATAAATTTCCTGTGCCTGTGGTAAAAAACCAATAGACTCTAGGTATTGGGCCAACTCTACAAGAACCTCTGTAGGATCCTCTCGTAAAGCTTTTTTAAAATATTTGTCTGCGTGGTCTAAATCTTGGTTTCCAATAGAGGCAACCATTTTTTCACTATTTAACATCGTCTTCTTGTCCTTCATTTTCTAAATCATCTTGATAAAGATTACTTACAGAACGGTACCAATCAAAAATCTCTCTAACAACAACCTTGACAGAGGCATAAATTGGAATCCCTAATAAGACGCCCCAAACACCATAAAGAGAACCCGCTGTCAAGAGAATGAACATAATGGTAATCGGGTGAATACTTAGTTTATTCCCCAAAACGAGTGGAGAAACAAAACGTCCCTCAATAGTTTGCTCAATGAAGAAAATGATGAGGACCTTGATCAACATAGCGGGTCCTTGCACCAGTCCCATGATTATAACTGGTACCATAGCAAGAAAGCTTCCCAGATAAGGAACCATGTTTAGAAAACCTGCCATAATACCGAAAGTCATACCATATCGAAGACCTACAATCTTAAACATAATACAGAACATGATGGCAACAACAATAGCGACTGTAACCTGGCCTTGAACATACCCTTCGAGCTGACTATTAATATCTGAAAGCATACGAACAGTAGTTTCACGAAAGCGAGTTGGTAAGGCTGAGACAAAGCTATGTTTCATCTTTTGGCTATCTCTTAAAAGGTAGAAGAGAATGAAAGGTGCCAAAATGATAGCTACTGTCACCCTTGCTACTGTGCTCGCAAAAGTTCCAACCCATGTCAAAGCCGATGAAGAAAAGTTCTCAGCATAATTGACCATTCTCGCTGAGAAATCACTAAGCATGGACTCTAAATCACCATGGAAGTTAGAAAGAATAGGGAGATTAATCCAACGTTCCGTTTCACTATTGGCACGTGCAATATATGATGGTGCATTTCGTATCAAGATCAAAATTTGATTTTGTAAGCTTGGAATGGCTGTTGAAATCCCCCAAACCAAGAGCAAACCAAGGATAGCGTAGATGACTAAGATAGAGATGGTTCGGTTTAGTCCAGTTCTTTCTACAAGTAGTACCAAAGGTTTTATTAAATAATAAAGGAGCATGGAAATAACCAATGGCAACATAATAATGGTCATAAACTGGATGACGGGTGAAAAAATAGGACTAATCTTGGTGAAAATCAAAACCGTCAAACCAATCAAAAGTAAGATGAAAAAGGCTACAACAGCCTGATTATTCAATATCCACTTAAAAAACCATGTTTCTGAAAAATGTTCTGTTTTTTTACGCTTCATAGTTCCTCCCTATTTATCATAAAAGGTTACAGTCTTGTCTACTAAGTTTTGGTTATGATCATAGACAAATTTTGCAGAGAAGAAAGGCTTATCTTCAAGAATCCACTTGAAAATCTCGTAGTCACCTTCCCAAGTTGGTTTAGATAAGACCTCATCATATGGTACCCATTCAAGCGTTCCTTCACGAGACTCCTCATCTGAGATGAGTTCTCCTTCAAAACCAGTTACCTTAAAGACATAGGTGTACCAATCATGACCAGGGGTAAATTCTGGAAAGGTAATCATACCTTTAAAATCCATCTCAGTCACTGTAAAATGGGTTTCCTCGAGAATTTCACGACGAGCACATTCGTCAGGCGTTTCTCCCGCTTCTAGTTTTCCCCCAACAGAAATCCACTTTCCTTCATGAACATCATTAGGCTTTTTATTACGATGTAGGAGCAAAAGCTCCTTTCCATTGTCAATATAACAAATGGTAGCTAACTTTGTCATAATGCATCTCTTTTCCAATGTTTTTTAATATTATACCAAATATGGGTTTGGATTTGGGCTTTGAGCAAACGATTTTGAGATATAGTTGAAAATCTGCTTTTCTGAATCTCCGGACAAAACAAAAAGAGAACCAAATTGGTTCTCCTTTAATCTCTTTAGTATTTCAAATAACGGCGCATTGCCATACGTGACCCAATCGAACCGATAATGATACCGACTGCAAAGAGGGTTCCGATAACCGCATAAACAAACCACTCTGGATCATACATCGAAATACCACCTTTGACAAAATCAGGGTTCAAAGATGAGTAAACCATGTGATACAAAAGATAAATGAGGCCTGAAGGAATGATAGCACCAAGTGCACCAATCCAAGCGCCTTCCATCAAGTAGGGACGACGAATATATGAATTCTTGGCACCTACCAAACGCATGATTTGAATTTCAGTCGCACGTGACATAATGGTAATACGGATGGTATTTGAAATCAATAGGACAGCCACAATCGTTAAAAGAGCTGTGGCAATAATTCCCCAAAATTGAACACGTTTCATAGTAGACATCAGAATTTCAGTATCTGACCCACCAAAGTTAGCATTATCAACGCCCTGAATGGCTTTAGCTTCCTTGGCAACTCGACTGACATCATCTGGTGATTTCGTTTGAACGATGTAAACATCAGATAGTGGGTTAGCATCCCCTGTCGCTGTTTCGAAACTTGACCCCATTGTTTCAATGAGCTGTTTCTTTTGTTCTTCTTTGCTAGAGAAAGTAACCTTATCTACACCTTTGATTTTGGTCAAAGCATCATAAATCTTATGGTAGTCTTTATTAGCAACAATCTGTCCAGAAAGTTCCTTGACTGTTTTCGAGGCATCTGATGAATCTGGATCCAAGTAGACATTGACCTGAATATTCTTTTCAATATCTGAAGCCAATTTCTGTGTATTTAAGATAACAGAGCCAAAGACACCTAAAAGTGAAAGAACGATCATTACCGAAAATACTGCCGTAAGTGTCGACAACAAATTACGTTTGAGATTCTTGATTGATTCTCCTAAATGGCGGAAAAAGCGTCTAATCATGGTAACCGTACTCTCCTTCCTCTTCATCACGAACAATACGTCCTTCTTCAATCGCAACGACACGATGACGAAGGTTATTAACGATAGTTGAGTTATGGGTTGCCATTAAAATGGTAGTCCCTTGCAAGTTAATACGTTCAAGGACTTGCATAATTTCCCATGAAATCTCTGGGTCCAAGTTCCCTGTTGGTTCATCCGCAATCAACACTTTTGGATTATTTACAATAGCACGTGCAATAGCGACACGCTGTTGCTCACCACCAGACAATTGATTTGGGAATGAACGCATCTTGTGTTTAAGACCAACCAACTCGAGTACTTCTGCCACTCGTTTCTTGATATGACGAGGTTTCTCACCAATAACTTCCATGGCATAAGCAACATTTTCAAAAGCTGTTTTCTTTGGAAGAAGTTTATAATCCTGGAAAACAACTCCAATGGAACGTCTCAAGAGTGGAACATCTTTCTTACGAAGTCGGGTTAAATCGAACTCTCCAACCTTCATAGAACCACTCGTTAATTTTTCTTCTTGGTAGAACAAGCGAATTAAACTTGATTTACCAGCACCAGAAGGGCCGACTAAGTAAACAAACTCCCCAGAGTTAACAGACAAATCAATGTGTCTAAGGGCTGTTGTTGACTTATCATACTTCTTAGTAACATCTTTTAATTCAATAAGAGCCATAATGTCAGTTTTCAACTACTACAGTAGCTGAACGCCTTCCTTTCATTGAGATAGAGTATCTTAATACTTAAAATAAGTATGTTATTACTATTCTTCCATGCGCCACTTGAGGTAGGCATCGATGAAGCCTTCAATATCTCCATCCATTACCTTATCAACCTGGGCAACTTCGTAGCCTGTACGGTGATCTTTAACCATGGTATATGGCGTGAAAACGTATGAGCGAATTTGACTTCCCCAAGTGATTTCTTTCTTATCACCTTTCAAAGCATTCACTTCTTCTGCTTTCTTTTCTTGCTCCATTTGATAGAGCTTAGCTTGAAGCATCTTCATCGCACGGTCGCGGTTTCCGTATTGTGTACGGTCAACCGTTGAAGCTACAACAATACCCGTTGGAATGTGGGTCAAACGCACACCTGTAGAAACCTTGTTGACGTTCTGACCACCAGCACCACCTGAACGGAATGTATCCATCTTGATATCATCATCACGAATCTCAACTTCAATGGTATCATCCAATTCTGGCATGACTTCCACAGATGTAAATGAGGTATGACGACGTTTAGCAGAGTCAAATGGCGAAATACGAACCAAACGGTGAACACCCATTTCTGACTTGAGGAATCCATAAGCATTAGGTCCTTCAAAAGCAAGAGTTACAGATTTGATTCCAGCCTCATCACCAGCCTGGTAATCCAAAGTCTCAACCTTGAAACCTTTAGCATTTCCATAACGTTGATACATACGAAGTAACATATCAGCCCAGTCCTGAGCTTCTGTACCACCAGATCCTGGGTGAATTTCCAGAATGGCATTGTTATGGTCATATGGTTCAGACAAGAGCAGTGTCATCTCGTAACTTGTCATAATCTTATCAAGTTTTTCGAGCGTTTCTTCCAGCTCTTCTTGAACACTATCATCTTCTTCCAACATTTCTAAATAAAGCTCTGTCTCGTCAGAGAGTTCTTGCATATTGTTGAAAGTTTCGTATTTCATTTTGAGCTCATTTAACTCTTGTGAAGTCTTTTGAGCTGCAATATTATCATTCCAAAAATCTGGCTCAGTCATTCGGTTTTCAAGGAGCGCAATGTCCTCTTCCAAACGATCTAAGTCAAAGAGACCTCCCGAAGCTCACGAGCTTCTCTTGATTTTCAGAGATTTTTTGGCGAATTTCTGCCACTTCCATGGATAGGTTTCCTCCATTTTATAGTATTATGCTTAATTCTAGCATAAATCACTTAAATTTGCCATTTTGCACACACAAGCTCCCATTCGGCTTGGGATTCTTCATCCTTAGGTGACAGTTCCCTCATATAGTCTAACATGGCCTCATCGGGCTTCTTAACAATCTCACCGAGAGCCCAAATGGCAGTCGCCGTGTGAATGGGATTATTATTCTTATCGATAATCTCCATCAGTTTGACAATAGCATTGCGATCATGTAAGTTGGCCAAGGCAATAATGGCATTACGTTGAAGAATATTCTTCCCTCGCCAAGATCCGGCAATCATCCCAAATTTCTCCTTAAAGGATTTGTTGGTTAGCTCTAGAAATGGGAGTAATTCAGGCATAGCAAGCTCAGGATCAATGTCTGAAGCCAGTGGATTGTCGATCCCTTTGTTATATGGACAGGAAATCTGACAAATGTCGCAACCATAGATAACAGTCTTTATCTTCTTTCGAAACTCCATATCCATCATGCCCTTATCTTGGGTTTGGAAGGATAGGCAACGACGGGCATTCATAGTCCCATCACCGATAAGACAAGATGTCGGACAGGCATCCAGACAACGACGACAATCCCCACATCCATAGTCTACTTCATGATCAGGTTCTATCTCTAGATTAGTAATAAGCTCGCCGAGATACATGTAGGAGCCGTATTCTTTTGAAATCACTAGTCCATTCTTTCCGATAAAGCCAATACCAGCTCGCTTGGCAACTGCTGTATCGACCAAGGCCCCAGTGTCCACCATACCTTTATATTCGAAGTTTTCCGTCAGTTTTTCAATACCTTCTGCCAGGCGTTTTAGTTTGTCCTGCAAAACATAGTGATAATCTAGCCCCCACGAATTTGGAGTGATTTTGCCCCGCTTAAATTCTGTTTTTTGGGGCTGTTGCGGCAACTTATGCGGATAAGCTACTGCAATGGAAATGATGGTTTTAGCTGATTCTAAGGTCAACTTAGGATAAATACGCTCTTCAATATTTTTATGTTCAAACCCTGTTGTCCGCCCTTCTTCGACTCCAAGTCGAAGGGATTTCTCCAGATAGGCAAAATCATCAGCGGTTGTAAAACCAATTTTTGAGATGCCAATTTCCTTGGCCATCTTTTGTATTTCTAACTTGATATCCATATTCTTATCATAATGAAAATGTAGTCCAAGGGCAAGTATTTTCCATCATCTTCATTTAGAGACAAGCCTTAACCTTTTTGTTACAATGTTTTTATGACAAGACTTGCAGTAATGAGTGATTTACATATTGATTTGAATCACTTTGAAACATATGAAATCGATACTCTAATAAAGTGCCTAAAAGATCAAGAAGTTAGCCATCTCCATATCGCTGGTGATATTTCTAACCATTATTATGCTGACACAAAACCTTTCCTACGAAAACTGTCCAAGGCGGTCAAGGTTACCTATAATTTAGGCAATCATGATATGCTTGATTTAGATGATGAGCTTATTGATAATCTTGATTTTCAGGTGATTGATTTAGGAAGTAAGACCTTATTGGCTTTTCACGGGTGGTATGATTATTCCTATTCTGATGAAAAATTGGATAAGATTTTTAAACGTAAGAAACAACTTTGGTTCGATCGACGACTTAAGCGTTTAGGTACTGATCCGGAAATCTGTCAAACTAGTCTCAAGAAGCTAGATAATATCTTAAGTAAATTAAACACTCGTAACCTTATAGTTGCCATGCATTTTGTTCCTCATAGCCGTTTCACCATGACGCATCAACGTTTTGCACCTTTTAATGCCTACTTAGGCTCGGAAAAATTCCACCAGATTTTCGCCAAGCATGGCGTTAAAGATGTTGTTTTTGGTCATGCCCACCGCAGTTATGGGACGGTAACTATTGATGGCGTAACCTATCACTCGCGTCCTCTTGGATACCGACGAGAATGGGATTTAACCATCGACTTTGTTTCCAATCACCCTGAACTCAATCCTACTGGAACATGGAACCTCTCCAAACGTTACAACCTAGTCAAGAAACGATCAGAGTTTTTAGAATATGAAAAAAAGGAACTGGCAAATGAGTTCCTTTCATCCATGACACTATTTGATTTGTAGAACGACTCTTTAGGAGTCGTTTTTTAGTCGGTGAAAAATCCCTGCTTTTGAAGGTCCTTCAAGGTATTCGCACGATTGGCAACGGATTGATCCATTGTCTTTGCAATCTGTGTTGTAAATTCATCAACTCTTTTATTGAGATCACGAAGGTCATAATACTCATGAACTTCAGCGTCGTAATCTTTTAGCTCCTCTAAAGGATGTTCTAAGTCTCGATAATAATTTTCCATATGGATTACGTGACGGGGTAAACGAGGTTTAAGCTGCGGTTCTTGATCTGGCCAACCAACTGCTAATCCTACTGCTGGATAGACATACTTTGGCAGTTTGAGAAGCTCTGAAAGTTTAGCGTTATCATTCAAGATACTGCCAAGGTAAACTGTTCCCATACCTAAACTCTCAGCAGCTACTACCATATTTTGAGCCGCTATCATAGCATCCGAGAAGGCCGAGATAAAGCGTTCGGGACTACCTTGGACCAAGGCTTCAGCGCCTTTTGCCTCTGCAATCAGTGTGTTACGTCTTTGGTCCACAACAAATACAAATAGATGCCCAGCATTTGGAATATAAGGCTGGTTGGCAATCTCTGCAATTTCTTTCTTCAATGTTCCATCAGTAATACTGATAATCGAATAGGACTGTCTAAAATTACTCGTTGCTGTATGTCTTGCAACATCAACCAAAAGGTTAACTTCTTCTCGTGTCAAAGCTAGAGGTTTAAATTGACGGATGCTACGGTGATTGAGTTGTGTCTTAATAGTCTCATTCATGGCCTTCTCCTTAACTTGTGATTATTTCTCTTCAATTATAAACAAGACTCCTCCTGAATTCAAGATATGATAAGAAAAAGCCAGAGACCATTATCTCTGACTTTATGTCTTAAATAGCGTCCTTATCCTTACCAAGGGCACGTTGAATAGCTTTGACTAATTCAACCAATACCACAATCAAGAAGGAACCTACAATAACGGCAAGCCATTGTGTCAGACTAAGGTGTGACACATGGAATAGGTTATTAAATCCAGGCACTACAATAGTTGCCATCAAAAGAACGAAGGCTACTGGAATTGCCCAGTTGAAAGTCTTGTTTCTAAAGAGACCAACTTTAAAGACTGATTGATACACAGATTTAACGTTAAAGGCATGGAGCAACTGAATTAATCCAAGTGTTGCAAAAGCCATTGTAAGGGCATCCGCATGAATTTCTGCTTGTGTATGGTGCTCTGGGAAGACAAGGCCCCAACCATATACTGCAAGAACGAGGATGGTTTGGAAAACACCTTGATACATGATAGCACCGAAGACACCACCATCAAAGAAGTTCGATTGACGTCCACGAGGTTTATGAGTCATAATACCTGGTTCTGCTGGCTCAACACCAAGAGCGATGGCTGGAAGGGTATCTGTTACCAAGTTAATCCAGAGAAGGTGTACTGGTTGAAGCACATCCCAACCAAACAGTGTGGCAAAGAAGATAATAAAGACTTCGGCCATGTTGGCTGACAAGAGGTACTGGATTGATTTTTGAATATTTGAGAAGACCTTACGCCCTTCTTCTACGGCAACAATAATTGTCGCAAAGTTATCATCGGCAAGGACCATATCAGAAGCTCCCTTAGAAACCTCTGTACCTGTGATTCCCATACCGATACCAATATCAGCAGTCTTAAGTGAAGGCGCATCATTAACTCCGTCACCTGTCATGGCAACAACCTTGCCATCATTTTGCCAAGCCTTGACGATACGAACCTTGTGTTCAGGAGACACACGCGCATAGACAGAGTACTGTTTGAAGACTTTCTGGAATTCTTCATCAGAAAGCTCATTAAGCTCAGCGCCAGTAAAGACATGATCTTCCGTATCATTTGGATCGATGATACCGAGACGCTTGGCAATGGCTTCTGCCGTATCTTGGTGGTCACCTGTAATCATAATTGGACGGATACCCGCTTCTTTAGCGACACGAACAGCTTCTGCCGCCTCAGGACGTTCTGGGTCAATCATACCTACCAAGCCTGAGAAAATGAGATCAGACTCAACAACCTCAGATTCCAAGGTAGGAATATCATTCGTTGTCTTATAAGCCATCATCAAGACACGAAGAGCTTGTTTTGCCAAGTCCTTATTAGTCGCAAGGATAGCTTGTTTATCTTCATCCGTGATAGGACGAACCTCACCATTGATTTCAATACGAGTCACACGTTTGAGCAATTGGTCAGGCGCACCCTTGACGGCTACAAAGTATGTACCATCCGCTTCCTTATGGATAGTAGACATGAGTTTACGGTCAGAGTCAAATGGCAACTCTCCCACACGAGGCTCTGATTTCAAGACGTCACGAACATCAAAGTTGTGGTCCAAACCAAATTGAACAAGGGCTGTTTCCGTTGGATCCCCAATTAGCTTACCATCTGGGTCCACCTTGGTATCATTGGCAAAGTTCATAATACGAAGGGTTGTATTGTCAGCACCAAGTTCTGTAGCAGCGCTTTGCAATTGACCGTTTGTATAGACTTTTTCAACAGTCATTTGGTTCATGGTTAAGGTACCAGTCTTATCTGATGCGATAATCTCAGTTGAACCAAGAGTCTCAACAGCTGGCAATTTACGAACAATCGAATTGCGTTTGGCAAGAGTCGTTGTTCCAAGTGACAAGAGAATCGTTACAATAGCAGGCAAACCTTCAGGAATCGCTGCAACGGCTAGAGCAACGGCAACCATCAAGCCTTCGAGGGGCTGTTCACCACGAATGAAGACACTAACCAAGAATGTCACTAAGGCAATAGCAATAATAAGATAAGTCAAAGTCTTAGACAATTGCTCCAAGCTTTGCTTCAACGGTGTTTGTGATTCGTCCGCATTAGCTAGCATATCAGCAATCTTACCAACTTCAGTATACATACCAGTATTGGTAACCACTCCAGTACCACGACCGTAAGTAACGTTTGAGTTTTGGTACCCCATATTCACACGGTCACCAATTCCGGCTTCTGCTTCAACCGTCTCAGTAATATCCTTTTCAACTGGAACGGATTCACCTGTAAGGGCTGCTTCTTCAATCTTAAGTGAGGCAGCTTCGAGCAAACGCATATCAGCTGGAACAACATCGCCAGCTTCAAGCAAGACGATATCTCCAGGAACCAACTCGCGTGAATCAATTTCAACCACATTGCCATCACGACGCACACGAGCCAGAGGGCTTGACATGTTTTTAAGAGCTTCAATAGCCGCTTCTGCTTGTCCTTCTTGATAAACACCAAAGGCTGCATTCAAAACAACAACGGCTAAAATAATGCAAGCATCGGTCAGACCATGCATACCTTCTGTAATAACAGAAAGGGCGGCTGCGACAAGCAAGATGATAATCATCAAATCTTTAAACTGATCGATGAATTTTGACAAGAGGCTGCGTTTTTCACCTTCATCCAACTCGTTATAGCCATAGGCATCCAATCGTTCCTTGGCTTGTGCAGTAGACAAACCATCAATGGAAGTGTCCAAGCTTTTTAGGACTTCTTCCTCTCCTTGTGTGTAAAACAAGGCTTTACTTTGTTCTTTAGACAAAATAATCTCCTCCTTCTTTATAGGGAAAAATGGCTAACAAGACTCTTTTTATATAAAAAATTATACAAAAAGAGACTTGTTTAATTAAAAACAAGTCTCGCTGTTTAAGAATATGCCGGAAATGTAAAATTTCGTAATGACGACATAATCGCAACTGTTAATCAAATCTCATGATTAAAGTTGCCTGCTACTCCCTTATTTATACTTTACATTTTATCATAAATTATTCTTTATTCAAGCAAAATGATTCTATTTTTTCAAAAATTAAAACCAAGAAACCTCTAATTCATAATCAGCAAAAACGTCTTCTGTTTCTGGATGTTTCAATTGATAATGAATATCAACTGTCTTTCCATTTGGGTCATGGGCGAATAGACTAGTATCTGTCAGAAAATGCTGGGTACCAAGTGGTGTCGGTATGTTGACCAAGGCAGGGACCTTAGCCGAAAAACGCATAATGGATTTAGGATTAGAAAAGCGTGTCATCACTAGCTCATCCTGATTCAACTTAATAACCACTTTTTCTTTCTCGGAATTATGGTGAACAAGATAAGTAAAGTCTCCTTTTTCCATAACCTCACAAGTGTGGATTTCTTCGATAATCTCCGTTTGATCGCCTACTTTTATTTTGTTTTTAATTTTAATTTCCATTAATTACTCCTTTTGTTGCTATACCTATTTTTACAACTCTAACGCAATATCGACAGCAATCTCAAAGAAAGTCATAGCATCTGCTTTTCTTTCTTCGCGTCTGGCATCCCACTCATGATTATGATGATCAACATAATCAGCCGTGTAGAAAAACTGATAAACCTTGGCTTGTCGATATTGGGCCCAAGCCATCATAGCCGAAGCTTCCATATCTACAACTTTCGCTCCTGCTGCTAGTCTTCGTTTAACCTTAGCAGCTGTTTCACGATAGAAGGCATCTGTCGTCCAAGCTTTGGTCCGAATGTGCTCAATACCAGATTTGTTCAAAGCGTTCTCCATGGTTAAGAGCAAAGTTTCGTCATAAGCTATCTCATTACTTGCAGGAGCGTAATGGTAACTTGTACCTTCATCACGTAGAGCTGAACTTGGTATAATAATTTTATCTGCTTGAATAGACTGATCTAGAACTCCGCAAGAGCCCAAAACGATAAAGTTGTTAAAGCCTCTCGCTTTGAGTTCTTCTAAGAAACCCACAACCATTGGAGCTCCAATAGTAGCCATAGCAACTGCAAGCTTAAGTCCATCTACTTCATAGATATACCATGGAAATTTGCCATTTAGGTTGGTTAGATAACCACCTTCATAGACTCCGTCTATCTGCTTTACTCGTTCAAGGATCTCTCCATTAAAAGATAGAATAATAGTATCACAGATTTCTCCACTACTAAGAAGGCTTCGATCAGTTGGCTCTATCACAGCAGACACATTTTCAAATTCTTCTAATAACATTAGTCATCCTTTCTATTTCAAGTAAACCACCTGGGTTTGTTTGACAAAGCCGATATTTTCATACAAACGTTTGGCTCCAATATTGCTATCTTCTACTGCAATTTGAAAAGCCTTGTCATTTTGCGCAATGAGTTGATTGACGACTGATTTTGCCAGATAGCTTCCATAGCCCTGTCCACGATAAGCTTCAGCAATCGCAAGTCCATAGAGGTAGTTGCTATTTCCAGATAAATCGACCGTACAAACTCCAATGACCTGAGCTTCTTTGAGGAGGATGTAAAGTAGGCCATCGGGATCCTTCAAGGCCTCTGTAATGTATCTGCGACTCACATCGAGCGTTTCCTCTGGATCAGAAAAGGCTTGGTGGTGGAGTTGGGCTATTTCTTCTACATAAGCAGGGGCTGCTAAGAGCACCTTGACATCTGAACGAGAATCCAGAGCATATGGTGTTTTATCTCGTCCTAGCCAGGTTTCCGTCTCTTCAGCCTCAACCACCCCCCAATGACTTGCCAGATCAAGATGACGATCTAGAAAAACACGTTCTGTCTGAAAGGTCACTGAGCAAATAGGGTAAGGTGCCGTTTCCTTCTGAAATTTGTCAAACAAACTCCTCGCAATGCCTTTGCGGCGATAATCTGGGGCAACTAAAATCGCCACTTCCACATCATGGTCATCCGCATAAACCGTTAATAAACCAAGTAACTCTCCCTCTTGATAATAGAGGAAAAAGCCCGGCATATTGGGATCAAAATTAAGCATATTGGAGAGATAGGGTTCTCGAAAGGTTTGGTCATAGGCTTGACAGCTAGCAATCAATGCTTTTGCTTCCTTTCGTTCTTTTTCCGTCAATTGGTTGGTTGCTCGAATCACTCTTGTCTCTCCTTTATTTGTCTGACCTTATTTTACCAATTAAAAAGCATTTGGGCAATTTTTACCTAAACTACTTCTTTAAAGAGGCAATAATACTTTTCTCAGGAAGAACTATGACAAAGCGCCTAAATTTTAGTAAAATAGAAGGGAAACTAACTAAACGAAACAGGTAATTATTATGTCTATTAAACTTATTGCTGTTGATATTGATGGAACGCTTTTAAATAGCCAACGTCAAGTTACACCGGAAGTCTTTCAAGCGATTCAAGATGCTAAAGCTGCTGGTGTAAAGGTTGTTATTGCGACTGGTCGCCCTATTCCAGGAGTGCTTCCACTTCTTGAAGAGCTTAACCTCAACCAAGACGAAGATTATGTTATCACATTCAATGGTGGGCTTGTCCAAGAAACTTCTACTGGTAATGAATTAATTCGTGAGACACTCTCATACGAAGACTACCTTGATATTGAGGTTTTGGCTAACAAGCTTGGTGTTCATTCTCACGCCATTACTAAAGATGGTATCTACACAAGTAATCGCAATATTGGCCGCTACACGGTTCATGAGTCTACACTTGTTCATATGCCGATTTACTATCGTACACCTGAAGAAGTCGCTGACAAGGAATTCGTTAAGGCCATGTATATCGATGAACCTGAAATTCTTGATGCAGCTATTGCCAAACTTCCACAGGAATTTTATGACCGCTTTACCATTGTAAAGTCAACACCATTTTATCTAGAAATTCTCAAGAAAACAGCCAACAAAGGGATTGCTGTAACCCATCTTGCTGAGAAACTCGGTCTTTCTAAAGAAGAAACTATGGCTATCGGTGATGAAGAAAATGACCGTGCTATGCTTGAAGTCGTTGGCTCTCCTGTTGTTATGGAAAATGGTAATCCAGAATTGAAGAAAATTGCGAAACACATCACAAAATCAAATGATGAATCTGGTGTCGCTTACGCTATTAGAAAGTGGGTTCTAGAATAATATGTATACCTATAAAACTGGACTCAGTACTTCTGAGCATGACCGCTTTGTTATAGATAGTCCTCAAACGAATTTATTACAGAGTAGTTCATGGGCTAAAATCAAGGATAGCTGGGGAAATGATCGCCTAGGTTTCTATCAAGATGGTAATCTCGTTGCTGTCGCTAGTGTCCTTATTCAGCCACTTCCTCTTGGCTTTTCGATGATTTATATCCCTCGTGGACCTATTATGGACTATCAAGATAAAGAGTTGCTCGCCTTTGTTATGGCTTCGCTTAAAAAATATGCCAAAACAAAGCGTGCCCTCTTTGTGAAATTTGATCCTAGCCTCTTTGTGACTAAAAACTTGATTTCACAAGAAGCTGAAATCCGTAAAGAGACTATGGCAATTGCCAAAGACATCCAAGCTCTTGGCGTTGAATGGACAGGTCTCACTGAAGATATGGCTGAGAATATCCAACCTCGCTTCCAGGCTAATATCCATAAGGAAGATTTCACTGAGGAACAACTCTCTAAGAGTACCAAGCAGGCTGTTCGTACCGCTCGAAACAAGGGGATTTCAGTCCAATTTGGTGGTACTGAACTTCTTGAACAATTCGCATCTTTGATGAAGAAGACAGAGGCTCGTAAGAACATCCACCTTCGTGGTATTGATTATTATGAAAAGCTGTTGACTACCTACCCAGAATCTTCTTACATTACACTTTCAACTCTTGATTTACCAGCTCGTCTCAAAGACCTCAATAAGCAACTCGAAAAGAACATTGCTGATGCAGCTAAGTTCACTGAAAAAACTAAACCAGGAAAAATCGAGAACAATAAACAAGAGCACAAAAGACTTAAAGAGGAAATTGACTTTCTTCAAGAAAAAGTTGATGCTGGAAATAAGACGGTCCCACTCTCTGGTACACTCGTTCTTGAATTTGGCAAGACGTCTGAGAATATCTATGCAGGAATGGATGAAGACTACCGTCGTTATCAGCCAGCTATCCTGACATGGTATGAAACAGCTAATCACGCTTTCGAGCGTGGAGCTGAGTGGCAAAACATGGGAGGAATTGAAAATTCACTAGATGGTGGTTTGTATAATTTCAAGTCCAAATTTAACCCACGTATTGAACAATTCATTGGGGAATTCAACCTTCCAGTTAGTCCTCTATACGGACCAGCCAATTTTGCCTATAAACTCCGTAAGAAATTACGTAGCAAACATTAATAATATATAAAATGAGACTCCATCTTGGAAGTCTCATTTTTTGATGATAACTTAGTCTTTATCAGGAATAACCTTAAAGAGATAATAAGTGATGAAGACCGTCAGGCAAAAGAGTCCGATTTTCACCCAAAAGATAGGTGCAAAAAAGATTGAAATTCCCATTAAAACATATATTTGGATGATAATCTTTTTCTTTCGTTCTTTGGCAATTGATTTGGTTTCTCGAAAATCGGCTACATAACTTTGATACAGCTTAGTTTGATATAACCATTTCTCAAAACGTTTGGAACTTCTAGCAAAGCAAGCAATGGCTAAAAGTAGAAAAGGTGTTGTGGGTAAGATAGGAAGAGGAATCCCAAGAATTCCCAAACCGAGCGAGACAAACCCTAACGAGAGATAAATTACTTTCATAAATACATTCCTTTTAAAAAGCTGCACTAAACGCATTAGTGCAGCTCTTCTGCTATTTTTAAATGTCTGTCAGTGGAGTCGCTGTGTCCGGTGAGGTATCATAAACTTTAAAGTCAGTTCCAACACCAAAGTCAGCACGTGCCAACTGATTTTCCATCGTCATGTGGGCCAACTCCTTGATATTATTTTCTTTAGAAAGGTGACCCAAGTAGATCTTTTTAGTTTTATTACCGATGGTACGAATCATAGCATCCGCTCCATCTTCATTACACAAGTGACCTTGATCAGAGAGAATACGTTGCTTGGTTGACCAAGGATATGAACCTGCTCTAAGGATTTCAACATCATGATTGGACTCAATCAGATAGCCGTCGGCATTCTCAATAATACCTGCCATACGATCAGAAACATAACCCGTATCCGTCAACATGACGAAACTTTTTCCATCTTTCATAAAGCGATAGAACTGTGGATCAATAGCATCGTGACTAACTCCAAAAGACTCAATATCAATGTCTCCAAAGGTCAGAAGCTTATCACGAGAAAAAACATGTTTCTGGCTATTATCAATCTTGCCAAGCATATTTTTACTATCCATAATCTGCCAGGTTTGCTCGTTGGCGTAGATATCCATGCCATATTTACGAGCTAAAACGCCTACACCATGGATGTGATCCTTGTGTTCATGCGTTACTAAGATTGCATCCAAATCACTCGGATTACGATCAATCTCAGCTAGCAAACTTGTGATTTTCTTACCAGACAAACCAGCATCTACAAGAATCTTCTTCTCTGGAGTTTCCAAGTAAAAGGAATTACCAGTTGACCCTGAAGCCAAAATACTATATTTAAACCCTAAATCTGAGGTCATTTTTACTACATCTCCCATTCATCAACCATCATGGCATCCTTGTCATATGGAAGCACAATTGTAAAAGTTGAACCCTTACCATACTCACTCTTAGCCCAAATAAAGCCCTTATGTTGTTTAATAATTTCTTTTGCAATGGACAAGCCTAGACCAGTTCCACCTTGGGCACGACTTCTAGCCTTATCAACACGGTAAAAACGGTCGAAAATCAGAGGCAAATCTTTCTTAGGAATACCCAAACCTTGGTCAGAAATAGAAACGATCAACTGTGAATCAGTTGTCTTCATAGACACTGTAATCTTACCACCATCAGGCGAATACTTGATAGCATTATTAAGAATATTATCCACGACCTGGGTCATCTTATCTGTATCAATCTCCACCCAAATTGAGTTTACCGGATAATCGCGAATGATTTCGTAAGTTTTACCTGTATTGGTTTCTTGACTCTTAATCTGATCAAAACGATTCAAGATATAGGTCATGAAGGCCGTGAAATTGGTCATCTCAACGTCAAGTTGGGTACTCTTATTGTCAATACGTGATAGTGCCAAGAGGTCAGAAATCATTCGCATCATACGATTGGTCTCATCCAAAGAAACTTTGATAAAGTTAGGAGCAATCTCTTCGTCGAGAGCACCATCATCAAGTGCCTCCAGATAGGATTTTACAGAAGTCAAAGGTGTACGCAACTCATGACTAACGTTTGAGACGAAGAGTCGACGTTCACGCTCTTCTTTTTCTTGCTCAGTGGCATCGTGAAGAACGGCAACCAGACCTGAGATAAAACCTGATTCTTTACGAATAAGGGCAAAATTAACACGTAAGGTCACAAACTCATCGTTGGCATCTCGACGTGACAAATGAATTTCAGGAGTCTTAGAGAGCAATTCACTATAAGTATAGGGATTTTCGCCATCTAATAAATCTAAAATGGACATCTGTGTCGCTGTTTCATAATCTAGATTCAACAAACGCTGAGCTGTGCTATTAATCATGGTAATTTGACCACGACGATTTGTCGCAATAACCCCATCACTCATGTAAGAAAGGACTGATGATAAGCGGTTTTTTTCCTGGGCTAGATTTTCATGCGTCAAACGAAAGACATCCGATAAATCATTCAAGCTGTCAGCCAGCTCTAAAAGCTCTGGATCACCCTTTAAGCGTAACTCCTCGTTATAGTTACCTGCCATTAAGGACTTGACCCTCTTGGTCAACTTTCGAATATTTTTGACTCGTCGATAATCACGATAAGCCAGAAAAATAAAGTAGAAAGCCACAAAGAGGAGCGTAAAGAGTAAGGCTAGTTCAAAGCTTGTGATGTTTAAGCCAATACTAGTCATAATTCTTCATATAATAACCAACACCACGACGCGTCAAAATATATTCAGGACGACTAGGTGTATCTTCAATTTTTTCACGGAGACGACGAATGGTTACGTCAACCGTACGAACATCACCAAAATAGTCATAACCCCAAACAGTTTCAAGTAAATGCTCACGCGTCATCACTTGTCCCATGTGAGTTGCCAGATGGAAAAGCAACTCAAATTCACGGTGTGTGAGCTCGACTTCATTTCCACGTTTTTTAGCAACAAACGCATCTGGAACAATAATCAACTCACCAATTGAAATCTCCTGCTTACCAGAGTTAGAGCTTTCTTCTGCTGCTGTTTCAATAGTCTCTGTACGACGCAAGTGAGCTTTGATACGTGCCAACAATTCACGATTAGAAAATGGTTTCGTCACATAGTCGTCCGCCCCAATTTCTAGCCCGATAACCTTATCAAACTCGCTATCCTTAGCGGAAAGCATGATAATCGGTGTGTGACTTGTCTTTCGAATTTCCTTAGCAACTTCTAAACCATCTAGTTCAGGCAACATCAAGTCCAGGATGACCAAGTCTGGCTTTTCAGCTTCAAACTGCTCCAAAGCTTCACGACCATCAAAGGCTGTAACCACTTCATAACCTTCTTTAGTTAGATTAAACTTGATGATATCCGAAATCGGTCTTTCATCATCAACAACTAGAATTTTTTTCATATAAACACCTCATCGGTTTTCTTAAGTCATTCAATTTGTAAAGTAGAAAACTTTACGTATCAAAAATATTATACCAAAAAATAGGTTAAGGACCAAGTTTCTACTATAGATATTGAGCTGATATACAAGCTTTCCTTCTTTTTTGAGATAGCTTTGCTATGTGTAATCGGTTAAAAGACAAACATTATGATTGAATTTTCAAACATTTTTGACATTTTACTATATCTATAGTAAAATACACTCTTGTTGTTACATATATTAATGTAAAATTATTAATGTAAAATTTTAGGAGGCTCTTATGGCACTTATCGAATTTAAAAATGTTAATAAATATTACGGAGATTATCATGCACTTCGTGATATCAATCTAGAAATTGAAAAAGGACAAGTTGTGGTTCTCTTGGGACCTTCTGGGTCTGGGAAATCTACCCTTATCCGTACAATCAATGCCTTGGAATCCATCGATAACGGTACGCTTATCGTTAACGGACATAATGTGACGGAAGCTTCTGCCAAAGATTTGGTAGAATTGCGTAAGGAAGCGGGGATGGTATTCCAACACTTTAACCTCTACCCGCATAAAACCGTTCTTGAAAATGTAACCTTGGCACCTATCAAGGTTCTTGGAATCAGTAAGGCAGACGCCGAAAAAACTGCCGAAAAATTCCTTCGCTACGTTAACATGTGGGACAAGAAAGATTCATACCCTGGTATGCTTTCTGGTGGGCAAAAACAACGTATCGCTATCGCCCGTGGTCTTGCCATGAATCCTGAGCTCTTGCTCTTTGACGAACCAACGTCAGCTCTTGACCCAGAGACTATCGGTGACGTTCTGGCGGTTATGCAAAACCTTGCCAAAGGTGGCATGAACATGGTGGTTGTTACCCACGAAATGGGCTTTGCCCGTAGTGTGGCTGACCGTATCATTTTCATGGCTGAAGGTCAAGTTCTTGTAGACACTACGGATGTGGATGGTTTCTTCGACAATCCAACTGAACCTCGTGCAGTTCAATTCCTTTCTAAGATTATCGACCACAACTCTGATCGTGTCCAAGTGGATGCCTAAGGAGGACTTATGTTAATCAAGAAACTTAGTCACATTTTAGCTATCTCTGTTATAGCTTTTCTAGCAGTTCTCCTCTGGAACACTAAAAGTAGTCAGGCAGATGAAAGCAGTAAACTACTCAATAGTGCTGCAATTCAAAAAATTGTCAAAAAAGGGACTCTAAACGTTGGTGTCAAACAGGATGTCCCAAACTTTGGTTACTATTCAGCCAAAACTAATACCTATCAAGGGATGGAGATTGACCTCGCTAAGAAAATTGCCAAAGAACTTAAGGTTAAGGTGAATTTTATAGCGGTTACCCCACAAACTCGTGAAGCCCTTATGGACAACGGGACTATTGACATGCTTATCGCTACTTATACCATTACAGATGAGCGTAAGGCTTCATATGCCATGTCAAATCCTTACTACTACGACCAGATTGGTTTCCTCGTTCAAACCAAATCTGGCTATAAGAAACTTTCTGACCTAAACGGTAAAACTATTGGAGTGTCTCAAGGGTCATCTGCCAAAGCTGCTGTTGAAGAGTACGCTTCAGCTAATAACCTTAAGTTTGACTACGTTCAACTCGGATCTTATCCTGAGTTAGCCGTATCACTCTATGCTTACCGTATTGACGCTTTTGCTAGTGATAAATCAATCTTGTCAGGTTATGAAAGTGATAAAACTAAAATTCTGGATGAAGGTTTCAAAACACAAGAATACGGTATTGCCTCAAGCAAGTCTAACCAAGAGTTGATTGATTATACCAACGATTTGATTGCTAAATGGCAAAAAGA